>NZ_JBRRDW010000038.1:0-46512 GCF_056759895.1 Stenotrophomonas sp. STEN038 | reverse complement strand
TTTTTTTTTTTGTTTTTTTGGTTGCTGTGTCTCTTTTTGCTTTTGTTCTCCCCCCTCCCCCCCCCCCCGCTGCCCCCCCCCCCCCCACTACAGTACCCTCAGCGCACGCCGGTTTCGTTGCGGGCGATGACCAGACGCTGGATCTCAGAGGTGCCTTCGTAGATCTCGGTGATCTTGGCATCACGGAAGTAACGCTCCAGCGGCATCTCCTTCGAATAGCCCATGCCGCCGTGGATCTGCACCGCCTGGTGGGCGATCCACATCGCCGCTTCCGAAGCCGTCAGCTTGGCCACCGCCGCTTCGGTCGAGAAGCGCTTGCCCTGGGACTTGGTCCAGGCTGCGCGCAAGGTCAGCAGCATGGCTGCGTCGAGCTTGCACTTCATGTCGGCGATCTTGGCCTGGATCATCTGGAAGCTGCCGATCGGTGCGCCGAACGACTTGCGCTCCTTCACATAGGCAAGCGAGGCTTCATAGGCGGCACGGGCGATACCCACCGCCTGCGAGGCGATACCGATACGCCCTGAATCCAGCAGGCTCATCGCGATCTTGAAACCCTCGCCTTCCTTGCCGATCACATCTTCGGCCGCAGCAACGTAGTCCTGGAACTCGATCTCGCAGGTCGCCGATGCACGCACGCCCAACTTGGGCTCGGTCTTGCCACGGCCAAAACCGGGCTTGCTGGTATCGATCATGAAAGCGGTGATGCCGCGCGAGCGCTGTTCCGGGTCGGTCATCGCAAACAATACGATGTAACGCGCGACCGGGCCGGAGGTGATCCAGCTCTTCTGGCCGTTGATCACGAACGAACCATCAGCCTGTTTGACCGCGCGGCAGCGCATCGCGGTCGCGTCGGAACCGGACTGTGATTCGGTCAGCGCGAACGCGCCAATCTCGCTGCCTTCGGCAATCGCACGCACATAGGTCTGCTTCTGCGCTTCGGTGCCGTAGCCCAGCACAGCGTTGCAGAACAGCGAATTATTGACCGACATGATGGTCGCATGCGCGGCGTCGGCAGCCGACACCTCGACAATCGCCAGCACGCTGGAAATCGGGTCCATGCCGGAGCCACCGTACTCGACCGGCACTTCGATGCCCATCAAGCCGTTCTCACCCAACAGACGGATGTTTTCCAGCGGGTACTCACCGGTGGCGTCGAAGTGCTCGGCGCTGGGGGCGATCTTTTCTTTGGCGATACGACGCGCGACGTCCTGCAGCATCAGCTGCTCGTCGGAATAACTGAAATCCACAACACCCCTCCCAGGGCCTGATCAAGTTGCGATTGTAACCATCGCAACCCCATTCAGCCTATGCATCGCCTTGACCGAAACTGGTAACACAGGGAAAATATCTCTATATCGCGATAGGTAGATATTTATGGATCTGGAAGACTGGTCAACCCGTCTGAAAGTGTTCGCCGATGCGACGCGCGTGCGTCTGCTGACGTTGTTGGAACAGGAAGAATTGACCGTGGCCGAGCTGTCGGCCATCACCACGCTGGCGCAGCCGCGCGTGTCCACCCATCTGGCCAGGCTCAAGGAAGCCGGCTTGGTGCGTGATCGCCGTGCAGGCGTCTCGGCGTATTACCGCTTTGACGAGGCCGCACTGGACCCGGCACAGCGCGCATTGTGGCATGCCTTGAGCAGCGGCAGCGACGACCCGCTGCTGCGCCAGGACGCCGAACGCGTGCCGTCCGTGCTTGCCATGCGCGCCGCCGACCAGAACTGGGCCGACAGCGTCGCCGGCGACATGGAGCGCCATTACTCGCCGGGCCGCACCTGGGAAGCGATGGCCCGCAGCGCCCTCCCCTTGCTGGAAACCGGTGACGTGCTCGACATCGCCTCCGGCGACGGCGTGCTGGCCGAGCTGCTGGCTCCGCACGCACAGCGCTACGTCTGTATCGACACCAGTGCCCGTGTCGTTGCCGCCGCCAGCGAACGCTTGCGCAAGCTGCCCAATGTGGAAGTGCTGGAGGGCGACATGCACAAGCTGCCGTTCGCCGATGGCAGCTTCGATCTGGTGGTGATGATGCACGCCCTCACCTATGCCGCCCAACCAGCCAAGGCCGTTGCCGAATGCGCTCGCGTACTGCGCCCGCAAGGCCGGCTGATGCTGTGCAGCCTGGCCCGCCACGAGCACAAGGCCGCAGTCGAGGCCTATGGCCACGTCAACCTTGGCTTCACCGGCAAGGAACTGCGCAAGTTCGTCGAAAAGGCCGGCCTTGAAGTGTCCAGCCTGGAGACAGTCACCCGCGAAAAGCGTCCGCCGCATTTCGAAGTGATTTCCTTGATCGCGCACCAACCCTGACCCCACAACCCGGCCCGCCCTATGCAAGCCCTCCCCTGGCTCCACCCTGAACGCGTCGGCAAATTGCTCGACGCCTTGGCCAAGCGCATTCTGATCATCGATGGTGCGATGGGCACGATGATCCAGCGCCATCGTCTTGAAGAAGACGACTACCGGGGAGCGCGCTTCAGTGGCGGTTTTGACAGCCAGCATGCACATGGCGCTGGCTGCGGGCATGACCTCAAGGGCAACAACGACCTGCTGCTGCTGACCAAGCCGGACGTGATTGCCGGCATCCACAGCGCCTATCTGGATGCCGGCGCGGACCTGCTCGAAACCAATACCTTCAACGCCACCTCGGTCAGCCAGGCCGATTACCGCCTTGAACATCTGGTCTACGAGTTGAACAAGGCCGGCGCCCAGATCGCCCGCCAATGCTGCGACGCGGTCGAAGCCACAACCCCGGACAAACCACGCTTCGTGATCGGCGTGCTGGGCCCGACCAGCCGTACCGCGTCGATCAGCCCGGACGTGAATGATCCTGGCTTCCGCAACACCAGCTTCGATGAGCTGCGCGCGACTTATCGAGAGGCCATCGATGGCCTGATCGACGGTGGCGCCGATACGCTGATGGTGGAAACCATCTTCGACACGCTCAATGCAAAAGCTGCCTTGTTCGCCATCGAAGAAGTGTTCGATGCGCGCGGTGGGCGCCTGCCGGTCATGATCTCCGGCACCATCACCGACGCCTCTGGCCGCACCTTGTCCGGGCAGACCGCCGAAGCCTTCTACGCCTCGGTCTCGCACAGCCAACCGCTTTCGATCGGCTTCAACTGCGCGCTGGGCGCCACCGACATGCGTCCGCACGTGGAAACGCTGTCGCAGGTGTCCAGCGGCTATGTCAGCGCCCACCCGAACGCCGGCCTGCCCAACGCCTTTGGCGAGTACGACGAGACGCCCGAGGAAATGGCGACCACGCTGAAAGAGTTCGCCCAGTCCGGCCTGTTGAACCTGGTCGGCGGCTGTTGCGGCACCTCACCCGATCACATCCGCGCCATTGCCGAAGCCGTTGCCGGCTTGCCGCCGCGTGCGCTGCCGTTCGCTGCAGACAAGGCTGCCTGAGGACCACACGATGAAGAAGATCCTGCTGGTCGGTGCCAGTGGCACCCTCGGTTCGGCGGTTGCGCAGCATCTGCGACAACAGCATCAAGTCATCAATGCCTCACGATCGGACCCGCTGCACAGCGTTGATCTGGGCAACGATGACAGCGTGACCGCACTGCTGCAGGCAGTCGGTCCGCTCGACGCCATCGTCGCCACCACCGGTAGCGTCCACTTCGGACCATTGACGAAAATGAGCACGGCGCAGTTCGCGCAGGGGCTGCATGACAAGCTGCTCGGCCAGGTACGTTTGGCCTTGCTGGGCCAGCAGCATCTGCGCGATGGCGGCAGCATCACCTTGACCACCGGCATCCTCACCGAACAACCCATCGCCCAGGGCGCCAGCGCTACCAGCGTCAACGCCGCCATTGAGGGGTTCGTTCGTGCTGCTGCGCTCGAATTGCCGCGCGGGCTGCGCATCAACGCAGTAAGCCCCAGCGTGTTGACCGAAGCACTGGATGCGTACGGCGACTTCTTCCCCGGCTTTGAACCGGTCACCGCCGCCCGCGCCGCACTGGCCTACCAGCGCAGCATCGACGGCATCGCCAATGGACAGGTTTTCAAGGTCTGGTAATGAGCAACGACACAACACCCCGCTACACCCGACTATCCGGTCTTGAGCCGCTGGTCATCACCCCTGACCTGCTGTTCATCAACGTCGGCGAGCGCACCAACGTCACCGGCAGCGCGCAGTTCCGCAAGCTGGTCAAGGAAGAACGCTACGAGGAAGCCGTTGACGTTGCCCGCCAGCAGGTCGCCAGCGGCGCGCAGATCCTCGACGTCAACATGGACGAAGGCCTGATTGATTCCGAGAAAGCGATGGCGCGCTTCCTCAATCTGATCATGTCCGAGCCGGACATCGCCCGCATCCCGGTGATGGTCGACTCCTCCAAGTGGAGCGTGATCGAAGCCGGCCTGAAATGCCTGCAGGGCAAGAGCGTGGTCAACTCAATCTCGCTCAAGGAAGGCGAAGAACTGTTCATCGAACACGCTCGCCTGGTGCGCCGCTATGGCGCCGCTGCGGTGGTGATGGCATTCGATGAAGTCGGTCAGGCCGATACCTGCGAGCGCAAGGTGGAAATCTGCACCCGCGCCTATCGCATCCTGACCGAGCAGGTCGGCTTCCCGCCAGAAGACATCATCTTCGATCCCAACATCTTTGCCGTGGCCACCGGCATCGAGGAACACGACAACTATGCGGTGGACTTCATCGAAGCCACCCGCATCATCAAGCGCACGCTGCCGCATTGCCATGTGTCCGGTGGCGTCTCGAACGTCTCGTTCTCGTTCCGTGGCAATGAAACGGTGCGGCAGGCGATCCACTCGGTGTTCCTGTACCACGCCATCAAGGCAGGCATGGACATGGGCATCGTCAACGCCGGCGCGATGCCGATCTACGACCAGCTCGACCCGGAACTGCGCGAACGCGTGGAGGACGTGATCCTCAATCGTCGCCGCGACGGCACCGAGCGACTGCTGGAAATCGCCGAGCGCTACAAGGGCAAGAAGGGCGAGAAGAAGGTCGAAGACCTGGCCTGGCGTGAGCGTCCAGTACGCGATCGCCTTGCCCACGCGCTGGTGCAAGGTCTGGATGCCTGGGTTGAGGAAGACACCGAAGAAGCCCGCCAGCAGTCCAGTCGTCCGCTGGATGTGATCGAAGGCGCGCTGATGGATGGCATGAACGTGGTCGGCGACCTGTTCGGCGCCGGCAAGATGTTCCTGCCGCAGGTGGTGAAGTCGGCGCGCGTGATGAAGAAAGCCGTGGCCTATCTTCTGCCTTTCATCGAGGAAGAGAAGGCGCGCACCGGCGATATCGGCAAGTCCAACGGCAAGATCATCATGGCCACGGTGAAGGGTGACGTGCACGACATCGGCAAGAACATCGTCGGCGTGGTGCTTGCCTGCAACAATTTTGAAGTGGTGGACCTTGGGGTGATGGTGCCGGCGCAGAAGATCCTGGACGCCGCGCGTGCCGAGAATGCCGACATCATCGGCCTGTCCGGGCTGATCACTCCTTCGCTGGAGGAGATGAGCCACGTCGCCAAGGAAATGCAGCGCCAGGGCTTCGAGATGCCGTTGATGATTGGTGGCGCCACCACGTCGCGCGCGCATACCGCGCTGAAGATCGACCCGTTCTACAGTGCGCCGACAGTGTGGGTAAAGGACGCCTCGCGCGCCGTCGGCGTGGCCCAGTCGCTGATCTCGCGCGAACTGCGCGCCAGCTTCGTCGCCGCCAACGATGCCGACTATGCCGACATCCGCCAGCGCCATCGCAACCGCGGTGACGCCAAACGTCTGGTCTCGCTGGAGCATGCGCGTGGTCAGCGCTTCACCTGCGACTGGAACCAGTACACCCCGCCGACGCCAAACCAGCCTGGCGTGCATGTGTTCGACAACTATCCACTGGAAGACCTGGTCCCGGTGATCGACTGGACGCCGTTCTTTCAAGCCTGGGAATTGGCTGGCAAGTACCCGGCGATTCTGACCGATGAAATCGTGGGTCCGCAGGCAAGTGATCTGTTCGCCGATGCGCAGGCGATGTTGAAGCGGATTGTGGATGAGAAGTGGCTGACGGCGCGGGCTGTGTTTGGGATATGGTCGGCGAATAGTGATGGCGACGATGTGGTGCTTTCCCTTCTCCCGCATGCGGGAAAAGGTGCCCGAAGGGCGGATGAGGGCAAGCTTCTCACTCCATCGCTTGTGCCAACCACCCTCACCCCAACCCCTCTCCCGCAAGCGGGAGAGGGGCTAAATCAGGGTCAAAAGCAAACCCTCCACTTCCTCCGCCAACAAGTCGACAAGCCAGCCGAGCGCCCCGACTTCTGCCTGGCCGATTTCATCGCGCCAGCAGACAGTGGCAAGCAGGATTGGATTGGTGCATTCGCGGTCACCGCCGGCATCGGCATCGATGAGCACGTTGCTCGCTTCGAGGCGGACCACGACGACTACAACGCCATCCTGCTCAAGGCCTTGGCTGACCGCCTGGCCGAAGCCATGGCCGAGCGCCTGCACCAGCGCGTACGCACCGAGTTCTGGGGCTACGCCAAGGACGAGCAACTCGACAACGAGGCGCTGATCGCCGAGAAGTACAGCGGCATCCGCCCTGCCCCGGGTTACCCGGCCTGTCCTGAGCACAGTGAAAAGCAGACCATCTTCCAGCTGCTGGACGCCGAAGGCATCGGCATGTCGCTGACCGAAAGCTTCGCCATGCTGCCAACCGCTGCGGTGTCCGGCTATTACTTCAGCCACCCGCAAAGCCAGTACTTCGTGGTTGGCCGGGTATCGCGCGAGCAGGTCACCGACTACGCCAAGCGCAAGGGCGTGGAGCGGGCGCAGGTAGAACGCTGGCTGGCCTCCAATCTCGACTACGATCCGGAATAACCAGCAACTGCAGGCGGCGACAACAGCGCCGCCAGCACCTATCCTGCCCGCAGCCCTCCAAGCCCAGATCCCATGCATAGCCGCAATGCCGAGCTGATCCGCAAGCACGCCGCCCCCGGCCGCATCGGCCTGTGTGGCACCGATGACTGGGTCGGCAAGGCCATCCGCAAGGCACAGGCGCCACTGACCCAGGACGGCCACCGCAGCCTGTGGTCGCACGCGTTTCTGTTCAGCGAGCAACGACTGGACGGCCAATGGTGGGTATTGGAATCGGATCTGGACCTGCGCAATCGCCAGCTGCGGCTAGGTGCACAGGAGAACCGCGCCGATCGCTACTTCGACGACGAAGCCTTCCCGAACCTGGCCATCCTCGACTTCGGCCTGGATGCCGCACAAACCCATAAGGTGCAGATTGCCGCACTGGATCTGCTGTCAGGGCTGTCCAGTTATTCGCTGAGCGAACTGGTCGGCACCTTGTTTGCAATGCACAGCACCCGCCTGCGCCGGCGCAGCAACCTGCTGTCCAAGGAGGGCGCACTGTATTGCTCGGCGATGGTGCAGCACTGCTATGCAGCTGCCGGTATCGATCTGCTGCCAGGTGTGCACGGCAAGAACGTCGCACCGCAGGACATCTACGACGCCGCCCTGCCCCACACCACGCACTCGTTGATCCGCGACCTGGGCATTTCCAGCCTGCGCCGCTTCACCCATGGCGCCAAAGAGCTGTTGGATACGCCGGTCGAAGACCTGTTCTAACGCAGTTGGCGATGGGCAGCCGCCCAGCTGCTGCCGAACTCAGCCCATTTCCTGCTCAAGCATCTGGATCAGCAACGCGGCCAGCGCCTTGGCTTCCGGGTCCGCTGACGGGCGCTGCAGCACGGCCAGCTCGACGCTGTCGATCCGCGGCAAGCCAGTTTCCACCCCCAGCTCCACATGTCCGGCTGTCATCGCCCGCGCTGGCAAAAGGCTGATGCCCAGACCATCAGCAACCGCTGATTGGATGCCGCCAAGGCTGGAACTGGTGAAGCTGATGCGCCAACGCCGACCCAGGCTTTCAATCGCGTCGATCGTGTCTTCGCGGTACATGCCACGCGGCGGAAACGCCACCAGCTGCACCGGCTCTGTCCCGAACGAGGGACTGCTGGCGCTGTCCACCCAGCACATCGGTTCCGGCCAGCATGCCACGCCCTCGCGACTGCCTCGCCGTTGCTTGACCAGGATCAGGTCGAGCTCGCCGCGGTCATAGCCCTCGGCCAAGGCACGACTCAGGCCGCTGCTGACTTCCAGCTTCACCCGCGGATAGGCCCTGGTGAACTCAGCCAGTACCGGCGTGGTACGCCCGGCAGCGAAATCTTCCGGCACACCCAGCCGTATCACCACCGCCGCACCATCGCCCGACAAGGCTTCTGCCAGCTGCTCGTTGAGCGACAACATACGCCGGGCATAGCCCAACACGGTCTCACCGATGTCCGTCGGTCGCACATCGCGCACCCCGCGATCCAGCAGGCGGTGCCCGGCAAGGTCCTCCAGCCGCCGTACTTTCTGGCTGATGGTGGACTGGGTGGAATGCAGACGCGCGGCCGCAGCCGTGAAACTGCCGCAATCGGCCACCATCACCAACGCCCGCAGCAGATCCAGGTCGAAGTAGGCTCTATTTGTTTTTGAACTGGACTCGACCACGACATTTAATTTCACGATAGCTCGCCGCACTTGTAGCATCGCGTGCAGGTTTGGGCAAACGCCCTCCCCCACTGCAGGCACACAGCAACCCGGACAGAGGCAGGTAATGAGCGTGGAGAACTGGATCGCCGCCCCGGCATTGGCCGCCGCGCTACTCACATCCAGCGTGGTCGGCGCCAGCACGGCCATCGCGGAGCATCTGCAACAGGCGGCCGAAGCCGGCGATAGCCAGCGCATCGCCCTATTGCTCAGCCAGGGCAGCGGCATCGACAGCCGCGATGCCAATGGACGCACGCCCTTGCTGATCGCCATCCGTGCGCGGCAGGTAGAAGCTGCCCGCGTCTTGATTGCCGCTGGCGCTGATGTCAACGCCAAGGATCGCCTGCAGGACAGCCCCTATCTCTACGCCGGCGCCAGCGGGCAGACCAATATCCTGCGCATGACACTGGCGCACGGCGCTGACCTGCGCAGTACCAACCGTTACGGCGGCACTGCTTTGATACCAGCTGCCGAACGCGGCCATGTCAGCACGGTGCAGTTGCTGATCGAGGCCGGTGTTGACGTCGACCACGTCAACAATCTGGGTTGGACCGCATTGCTGGAGACCGTCATTCTTGGTGATGGCAGCCAACGCTACGCGCAGATCACCCAATTGCTCATTGCCGCCGGTGCCGACGTCAACCTTGCCGATGCGCAGGTCGTCACGCCGCTGACACATGCGCAACAACGTCGGCAAACCGCTGTTGAGCACCTGCTACGCGCAGCAGGTGCTCGTTGAAGCACTCCACGCACCCGTACTGACCGGCAACCGCCCACCACTGGAACCACCGATGAAGACCACGCTCGGCCTGCTGCTGACCACACTCGCAGCAACCATCTCGCCCGCAATCGCCGCCCAATCCCAGGCGGACGTAGTGATCCGCCATGCAACCGTGATCGATGTCGAACATGGCCGCGCGATCCCCGACCAGAGCGTCGCCATCCGCGATGGCAGCATCGTCGCCGTCGGTGACGATGCGCGCGTGGGCACCCAGTGGCGCGCGACCACCGCCATCGATGGCCGCGGCCGCTATCTGATTCCCGGGCTGTGGGACATGCACGTTCACTTTGGTGGCGGCCCGGCGCTGATCGAAGAGAACAAGGCCCTGCTGCCGCTATACGTCGCACATGGAATCACCACCGTGCGTGATGCGTCGGGTGATCTGGCCGAGCAGGTCTTGTCGTGGCGCGGGCAGATCGCAAGTGGTCAGTTGTTCGGGCCGCAGCTGTTCACTTCAGGTGCCAAGATCGAAGGTCTGGCACCGGTGTGGAAAGGTACGATCGAGGCCGGTGACAAGGCCGGTGTGGATGCAGCGCTGGACCGCGAGCAGCGCGACAAGGTCGACTTCGTCAAGATCACCGACAGCACGCTGAAGCCGGAGCTGTTCCTGTACGCCGTCAGCCAGGCCAAGGCGCGCGGCATGCGCAGTTCCGGTCATGTACCGATGGCCTTGACCGTGGGCCAGGCCATCGAGGCCGGCATGAGTTCGATCGAGCACCTGGACTACGCCTTCAAGGCCGGAGTCAAGGATGAGGCTGCGATTGCTGCCGATTTCGCGGCCGGCAACATCGACCGCGCCGAAGCCAACCGCAGGCTGCATGCCGGATTCGACCGCGCCACCGCGATGGTGGCGTACCGTCGTTTTGCCGAACTCGGCGTCGCCGTCACCCCGACACTGGACGGCGGCCGCATCATCGACTTCCTCGACGTGGAGCCGCGCGACAACGATCCGTACCTGGCCTACATCGGCCCGGGCTTGCGTGCCACCTATGCCTGGCGCGTCGAACGTGCGGCCAAGGCAACGCCCGCACAGATCGAAGCCCGCCACGCCCACTACGCCCAGGTGGCAGCGGTACTGCCGATGCTGCAGGAAGCCGGCGTGCGCATCATGGCCGGCACCGATGCAGGCTTTCTGAACTCCTACAACTTCCCCGGCATTGGCCTGCACAACGAGTTGGCACTGTATGTCCGCGAAGGGCTGACGCCGGCTCAGGTACTACAGTCAGCCACCCGTGCCGGCCCCGCCTGGTTCGGTAAGCTGGACCGCTACGGCGCGGTCGCCGAAGGCAAGGCCGCGGACCTGGTGCTGCTGGACCGCAACCCTCTGCAGGACATCGCGGCCACGCGCGCGATCAATACCGTGGTGATGCGCGGCAAGGTCTATGACCGTGCCGCGCTGGACGCCATGCTGGCCGAGACGAAGGCGCAGGTCGCCGAGTGGAACGCCAAGGCCAAGGCCAAGCCCTGACCTCTGCAACCAGGCAGAGCGCGGCAACGCAACTCAAACAGTCGCAGCCCGGCTGTTTGTAGCAGCGGCGTATGCCGCGAAGCAAGCGATCTGTCAGCCCCTATCCCCGGGTGCGCTGCGCTTACCCGGGCTGCCTGCAAGGCGTAAAAACCTGCTGCTTGTAGGAGCGGCGTCAGCCGCGAAGCAAACGGATTGTCAGCTGGCATATATCTCGAGAAATGGAGCAGCATCGGCTTCGCGGCTGGCGCCGCTCCTACAAACCACGGCCTGCCGTTGTTCGCGAGCGGAACCGGCCCGAAACACTTGGAAGCTACGCGACAGCCTCGCCCCGACCTGCCATCCAAAGCCCGCAAAAGGCACAATAGGCATCGTGGCGCATGCCGCCTCCCCCTGCCTATCCAGCGCCTCCAGCGCCTTCCCATGACGCCCGTTGCCTTGCCATCACAAGCCGTGCCGACCGCACGCTTGTCGAGCTTCTACTTCTTCTACTACGCCGCGCTTGGCGCGTTTACGCCGTACTGGAGCCTGTACCTGCAGTCGCGCGGCATGACCGTCACCGCCATCAGTGTGATGATGAGCCTGTGGTACGCCACGCGGGTGATCGCCCCCAGCACCTGGACCTCGCTGGCGGCCGTTTCGCCCCGTCCGATCCGCTGGCTGCGCGTGGGCTGTGTACTGACCATCGCCTGCTTCGTCGGCTTCCTGGTGCCCGCACCGCCGTGGACGCTGTACGCGGTGATGATCGCCTTCTGCTTCTTCTACAACGCGGTCATGCCGCAGTTCGAATCGATCACCCTCACCCATCTGGGCGCGGACAGCCATCGCTACGGCATGATCCGGGTCTGGGGCTCAGTGGGTTTCATCATCGTGGTCACCCTGTTCGGCTGGCTGATCGAAAAGCATGGCGCCGACAAACTGCCGTGGCTGATGCTGCCATTGTTCGTACTGATGACAGGCTCAGCCTTCCTCAATCGTTACGCGCGCAATATTGGCTCGCGCAGCCAACACGACGCAGGCTTCTGGAGCATCGTGCGACAGAAACCGGTCATGGCCTTCTTCATCGCCGCCTTCCTCGAACAGCTGTCGTTCGGCCCGTACTACACGTTCTTCTCGCTGTACATGGACCAGCACGGCTACAGCACCTCTTTGCTCGGCCTGATGTGGACCGTCGGCGTGGTATTCGAAGTCGCCGTGTTTTTCCTGATCGCCCGCTTCTTCCGTCGCTGGGATGCCAGCTGGCTGCTGATCATCTCCATGGGCAGCGCCGTTCTGCGCTGGTGGGCCACGGCGCTGTGGCCGGAGAACCTGCCGGTGATGCTGGTCGCGCAGACCACCCATTGCCTGGGCTTCGCCGCGTTCTTCGCTTCGGCCATGCAGCTGCTGGCGCGCTACTTCCCGGGCAGCCTCAATGGACACGGCCAAGGGCTGTTCTATGGCTTTTCGTCCGGGCTGGGCGGCGTGCTCGGCGCCCTGATTGCTGGTCAGCTCTGGCAGTTCGGTGACGGCAAGGTCGCCTTCATCGTCGGCGGCTGTTTCGCCCTGCTCGGCACCCTGATCGCCTGGTACTGGCTGCCGCCTTCACGCCAGGCCCGGCTCCTGCGCTGAATCCTGCAGACAGGCCAAACCCCTGCTATAACTGCGCCATCTCACGGCACAGGGGGCTCTGTCATGAAATACGGTTCCAGCTTGTACACCTTGCTGGCGGCTATACCGCTGATTGCGACCGGCACCGCGCACGCCAGCGACGACTCGCTTGCCCCGATCGGCATGTTCGCCGGGGTCTGCATCGATCTGCTCGACAAGCCCGATACGTTCGCCGAGGTGATGAGCAACCGGGGCAACCGCGTGCAGGATGCGGAGGCAAAGGAGTTCCTCGGCCACAAACCCGGCAAGGCCTGGTATGTCAGCTACGAAGGTGTCCCCTATGGCTTCTCCTGGGCCGATGATGGCACCTGCCGGATAACCATTTTCAGCGGCAATGCCAAAGGACTCGCCAAAGAGTTCGGCGACCTTGGCCGGATGGCCCCGGCGGGCTACACCTCGGCGGCGGAACTTACTTCCATAGACGAAAGGGGCTGGACGGTCCACACCTACACCTGGCACGGTGACGGCGAAAACCGCGCCATCCAGATGCGTCTGTCACTCAACCCCGAACCCGGAACGGGTTTACGCGGCAATGCCAGCGCCAGTTACGTTGCAGCACCCCGTTGAGCCAGTCACCTGGCAGGCCGTTGGAATCGGGCAGCTGATACCCGATCACGCCACCTCGCCACGACTGCGTGGTGCGTGATCGCGCGGCACTGGCAAGCAAGAACGTTCAGCCGACGATTTCGCGGCAAGTGGGAGATCATATTCCCCACGCCCGAACGCAGGATGCACCCGACTCAATGCACTTCCGTCGCCAGATGACTGCGGAATGAGGGCAGTAGCGCTCGATTGCCGTGACCACTCAAATGGTCACCGTCGAAGTAGAGCGGCTTGCCCGCTTGCTCGGGCTGGCACGTCGTACCTGGGCACAGCACCGGCAACGGGTCCCACATGCTTGCGCCCGGCAGTGCCTGCACCACCTGCTGCAAACTGGACAACGCAGGTGCCCGCAGTGCCTGCATACGTTCGCGCGCAACCGCCATGCCGTTCACGCAGATCGGATTGCCGCGGTTGAACGCATCCGAGCAACGGAACGGTGGCGCGGACAGCACCGGTTTCGGTGCTTCCAGTACGATCCGCACGCCGCGATCAGCCAGGGGTTTCAGCTCTACGATTGCAGCCTGCACGTCGGCAGCACGTTGCGCGGCAGATGCCTCACTCAGCACCGATGCATACGCCTGCTGCTGATCGAACAGGCCATATTGCTCAACCAGCCTTGGCACCCTCAAACCGGGCAGGAACAAGACGTCACCGGCACGCGCCTGTGCAGTAACATCGGCGAGCGTGCTTTGCACGTAGGCATTGCAGCCCGGATCGACTTGTTGCCTGCCCTGCAATCCGACCAGCGCACAACCGGCGTTGGCGTAAAGGCGGGCCTGTCCACCATCGAGCAGAACCACGCGGCGAAGCATTTCACCATAAGCCAGCGCATGCGAGTCACCAGCCACGAACAGGCGCCGCTCGTCCCCAGGCCCCGCAGCGCACTTGCCACGCTCGAACTGTTGCACCTGTCCACCCGCCACTGGCAAGCGCGAGACCAGCAGTTCGCAACCGGGGAATTCCTTTTTCAGACCCTTGGCATACGGGTACCAGTCCAGCGGGTGGCGACTGACCGTACTCAGGGAGATGTGCTTGGCAGCGCGCTCCAGTTGTTTCTGCACGCCCATACCCAGCAGCAACACCATCACGCCGCCGGCCACCCAGCGCAGATCCGGGCCACGCCAGCGCCTGCCAAAGCGCAGCGGTTGCTCGACCCAGCGCCAAGACAGCCAAGCCAACATCGCCGTGCAAGCCAATGCCAGTGCACCGGTGAACAGCGAGTCCAGACCAAGCGTCCAGCGGAACAGCACGAATACCGGCCAATGCCATAGATACAGCGAGTACGACATCCGCCCTATCACCAGCATCGGCTTTGCCGACAGACTGCTACCAATCCAGCCGGCGGCGGAACGGTGCAACAACCCCAGCAAACCCACCGTGCCGAGCACCGGCCACAAGCCATCGATCCACGGTGAGTGGCCGGGGCGCGCAGCCAACAACCCGTAAGCCAGCAAGCCGGTGCTGCCCAACTGCAACAGCAGGGACCAAAGCCCTGTTGGACGCGCTTCACTGTTCACACGCCCACGCGTATCGAGCAGCTGGAACAGCAGCACGCCTGCGCCCAACTGCCAGAACCGCGTGGTGGTCTGATAGAAGGAGGCGATCTCCTGCCCGCCCTGCAACGCGCGGCTGATGGCAAACAGCAGCGAGCCGGCCGTGGCCAAGCCAAACAGCAGCATCGACAAGCCCCGGCCCCGCCCGCCTTTGGACCAGGTCATGAACAACAACGGGAACAGCAGGTAGAACTGCTCCTCCACACCCAGCGACCAGGTATGGGTGTAAGGGTTGAACTCACTACGTGGCGAGAAATAGTCATTGCCCGTACCCGCCAACACCCAGTTGCTCAACCCGACAAAGGCCATGCGCCCGGTCTTGCCACTGGTTTCGCTGAGCCAGGATTCGGGAATGAACAAAGTGCTCAGCAGACCGGTTGCCAGCAGACACACCAGCAGCGCCGGCATGATCCGGCGCATGCGTCGCGCATAGAAGGCCAACATCCCCTTCCAGCCGATGATCCCGGAAGACCGCGCCACCGAGGCGCTGACCACATAGCCGGAAATGACGAAGAAGACATCCACGCCGGCAAACCCGCCCGGCAACCAGCTCGGATTGAGGTGGTAGAAGATGACAGCGAGCACGGCAATGGCCCGCAGGCCGTCAACGTGGGGGAGATAGCCTTCCTGCTTCAACTGTCCCTGCATCATTTTCCCCGTTAAAAAAACGGGCGCCAGCGGCGCCCGTTATCTGCATCATAGCCAATCGTTTACCAGACCAGATCGTCCGGCACCTGGTACTGCGGGTCCGCGTACGGATCAGCATCTGCCGGAGCATTCGGGTCGACCTTCAACGCCACGGCCTGGGCGAAAATCTCCTCGGCCTGCGCCAACACTTCGGCTGTCACCAGCAGGTAGCGACCGTTCTGCTGCAGCACGCCGAGTTGACCGGCGTTGAGCGCCTTGAGCTGATCAGCGTTGACGTAGACGCGCTTGATCTTGCCGCCGTACGGGAAGTGACGGGCAATGTCGGCGTTGGGATCATTCAGCCCCTTGTCCTTGATCAGCTCATCGAGCTTGGCCCGCGCTTCACGGCGCAGGCGTGCTTCTTCCTGCTTGGCCTGTTCGGCCTGGATGCGTTCGTCCTTTTCCTTCTGCGCACGGATCGCATAGGCCTTGGCCAGGTCGATGTCTTCCTGCGAGCGCGGCTTGCGTGGCCCCTGCTGCGGCCGACCTTGCCCGGGCTTGCCCGGATGGGGCGGTTTGCCTTGCTGTGCAGGCTTGCCGGCATGCGCGGGCTTGTTGCCCTGCTGTGGTCGGCCCTGCCCTGGCTTGCCTTGCGGGCGGCCGTCACGACGCACTTCCGG
This sequence comes from Stenotrophomonas sp. STEN038, assembly GCF_056759895.1. Classification (NCBI taxonomy): domain Bacteria; kingdom Pseudomonadati; phylum Pseudomonadota; class Gammaproteobacteria; order Lysobacterales; family Lysobacteraceae; genus Stenotrophomonas; species Stenotrophomonas sp. STEN038. The sequence goes on along the minus strand of NZ_JBRRDW010000038.1, from coordinate 30,612 downwards.
CTTGCGCTCCGGTTTGGGAGCAGGCTTGAAACCCAGCCCTAGCAGCTGGTCGCGAATATTGTCACTCATGGGAAATATCAGTAGTGCGGGGGCGGTGGTTCATCGGCGGCGTCGGCGTACAACGCCGTGCGCACCTTGCCCAGGTCATCAAGTAGGTGGCGCAGCAGATCAGCGTTGCGCGAGCCCTGCATGCGGGCATCAGCCAATGCTTCGCTCATCTCCGCCAACGCGTGCTCCTGGAAGGAGACACGCATCTCCAGTTCAACCAGACGTGCTTCCAGCGCTTGCTCGCGCTGCTCGGGAGTTGTTTCATGCATGTACGGAACGTCCTCGACCTATGCCGTAATACGCCAGGCCTGCGGCTTCGATTTCAGCCGGGTCGTAGAGGTTACGGCCATCAAATACCACCGCATCACCCAGCGCTTCGCGCATGCGTGCAAAGTCCGGGCTGCGGAACTGCTTCCACTCGGTGACCACCACCAGAGCGTCCGCATCATGCAGTGCTGCAAAGGCAGAGTCGCAGAAAACCAGGTCTTCGCGCTCGCCAAAAACACGACGGGCTTCATCCATCGCTTCCGGATCGAACACCTGCACCTTGGCGCCGGCTTCCCACAACTGCGCCAATACACGCCGGCTCGGTGCCTCGCGCATATCGTCGGTGTTCGGCTTGAATGCAAGGCCCCATACCGCGAAAGTCTTACCGCGCACACCTTCGTCTTCACCGCGGTCGTAATGACGCTGGATCAGCTCGAAGAGATGACCTTTCTGCGCGGCATTCACCGCCTCTACCGCGTTGAGCAGCTGCGGCTGGTGACCGTGCTGCGCGGCAGTACGCGCCAGCGCCTGCACGTCCTTGGGGAAACAGGAGCCGCCGTAACCGGCACCTGGATAAATGAAATGCCAGCCGATGCGGGGATCAGAACCTATGCCCTGACGCACCTGCTCGATATCGGCGCCTACGCGCTCGGCGATATTGGCAATTTCATTCATGAAACTGATCTTGGTCGCCAACATCGCATTGGCGGCGTACTTGGTCAGCTCGGCCGAACGCACGTCCATTTCCACAACACGGTCACGGTTGCGGTTGAACGGCGCGTACAGCCGCCGCAGTACCGCCACCGCATGGGCGTTTTTAGCGCCAATGACGATGCGGTCCGGGCGCATGCAGTCTGCGACCGCATCACCTTCTTTCAGGAATTCGGGATTGGAGACCACATCGAAGGCGATCTCCTGGCCACGCGCGGCCAGCTCTTCCGCGATGGCAGCATGAACCTTGTCAGCGGTACCCACCGGCACCGTCGACTTGTTGACCACCACAGCGGGCCGTGCCAGATGGCGGCCGATCGTGCGGGCCACCGCCAACACGTACTGCAGGTCGGCGCTGCCGTCTTCATCCGGCGGCGTACCGACCGCGATGAAGATCACTTCACCGTGGTCGATCGCCCTCGCCGCTTCCGTGGTGAAGGCCAAACGCCCGGAGGCGTGATTGGCCTTCACCATCGGCTCCAGGCCAGGTTCGTAGATCGGGATGATGCCCCGCTCCAGACCATCGACCTTGGCCTGGTCGATATCGACGCAGACCACATCGTGCCCTACTTCCGCCAAGCAGGTCCCGGTCACGAGACCCACATAGCCGGTTCCGAAAATAGCTACACGCATGGCTGCACCTAGTCCGTAACTCAGCCTTACGGCATGACGCCCAGCAACTCGACGTCGAAGCTCAACGTCGCGTTCGGGCCGATCGGACCGCCCGGGGTGCCGGCTTCGCCATAGGCCAGTTCGCCGGGAATCCAGAAACGGTACTTGGAACCGACCGGCATCAGCGCCACGCCTTCGGTCCAGCCCTTGATGACCTGGTCCAGACCAAAATCAACCGGCTGACCGCGCTGGTAGCTGCTGTCGAACACTTCGCCGTTGAGCAGCTTGCCTTCGTAGTTCACACGCACGCGGCTGCTGGCCATCGGGCGCTCGCCGCTGCCGGCGCGGATCACCTGATACTGCAGGCCCGAAGCGGTGGTCACCACGCCCGGCTGGGTCTTGTTCTTGGCGAGGAAGGCATTGCCTTCTTCACGGTTGGTCTGGGCAGCCTTGCCGGCCTCAGCCTTCATTTCAGCTTCCTTGGTGGCGCTGAATGCCTGCAGCACGCCCTGCGCCTGCTCGCGGGTCATCAGCGGGGTGCCCTTGGCGAACACGGTGCTGATGGCCTGGAACACGGAATCCAGATCAATCTCATTCTTGATGCGTGCCAGCGACGGGCCAACGGCGAAGCTGCCCAGCATCAGGCCGACCTTTTCACGGTCAACCGACGGCGGTGCACTGCCCGGGGCCATGCCCGGAACCTGCTGGCCGGAACGGGCCATCATCACGGTGCGCAGTGCCTGATCGGTCTTCTGCGCATCTTCCTGCGACAACAGCGGCTGGCCGCCAGCAAAGGCGTTCTCAACAGCGCGGCGCATTGCGGCCACGTCTACTTCCGAAGCAACCGGCTCAAACGAGCTGGCCACGTCGATGCCGATGGCGTAACCAATCTTTTCACGATCCGAGGTCAAAACAGACTTCTCCTTGGTCGCCGCAGCAGCGGCAGGTTGTTGCGAAAAAACGACCCCGGGGGCCGCCATCGCCAAAATCAGAAGCGACGCAACCGCGCCACGCTTTCCCATCTTCATTCGCTGCATTCCTGGAAGTGAACAAACGCCACCGGCGGCGCGAGGGGCGATATTGTCGCACGCGCGCCGCAGATGTCGAGGCGCGTCAGCGCTGTGGTGCTGGTGCGACCAGCGCGCGATCGATTGCCGCACGCAGTTCCGGGTCATCCGGCTTCACCTTGCTTGGGAACTGCGCCAGCACGCGCCCATCGCGCGATATCAGATACTTATGAAAGTTCCAGCCCGGTGCGACGCCGCTGAGGCGGGTCAGGTCCTGGTACAGCGGCGTTGCCTCCGGACCAATCACATGCACTTTTTCGAACATGGGGAACTTCACCCCATACGTAAGTGTGCAGAACTCCTGGATCTGCGCCTCGCTGCCCGGCTCCTGGCCTTTGAAATCATTGGACGGAAAGCCCAACACGGCAAAACCACGTGGTGACAGTTCCTGCTGCAATGCCTCCAAGCCCTCGTACTGCGGGGTGAATCCGCATTTGGAGGCCGTATTCACCACCAACAACACCTTACCGCCATACGCGCGATTCAGGTTCACCTCGTCTTTTCCGGCCAGCGAGCGGTAGTTGCGGTCCAGCAACGGACCTGCGACCCCATCCAGCGCACTGCCAGCGGCTGCCACAAAAGCAATTGAAATCAATAAATTACGAATGTTCACTGGTTTCTCCCGAGCCCTACAAGCAAGTTTGGAGCGGCATAGGCCATTAGTTTGGTCAGAATCAGTTGCATGTCGGCGTGTCGGTGTTATAGTTGCATACAACACCAGCCACCCTACACAGGGGCCCCATGAACACCAAGCACGGCAGACACGCTCTCCACGCACTGATGGTCACAGGCACCTTGCTGTTGCTGGGCTGCTCCAGCTCCCTCGGCAACGGCCTTGCCGACGCCAGGGATTATGCAGCCCAGGTGCGCGGTGATGGACAGGATGCCGACGAAAGCCCCAAAGCGAAACGACCGGTCCGGCGTATGCGGACCAGCCTTTCGATGCCTTATTTTTCTTTCGCACAGCTGAATTCGCGGAGCTGACCCATGAGCGATATCCAGTGGAGCGATGGCGCTCCCATTTACCGCCAGCTGAAGGATCGCGTGATTGCGATGATGCTGGACGGAATCCTGAAGCCGGGCGACGCCCTGCCCTCGGTACGCCAGGTAGCGGCCGAGTACCAATTGAACCCGATCACCGTCTCGCGCGCCTATCAGGAACTGGCCGACGAGAACCTGGTCGAGAAACGCCGAGGCCTTGGTATGTTCATGACCGAGGAGGCCGCCCAGAAGCTGCGCGGCAACGAGCGTGATCGTTTTCTCAATGACGAATGGCCAGCCGTGCTGGAGCGCATCCAGCGCCTGGGCCTGACCATGGAAGATTTGCTGCCACCGGGGACCACTCTATGAACGCCGCCGTCGAAGCCGTCGTTTCCGCCAAGGGCCTGCGCAAGGCCTACAAGCAGAAACCAGCGCTGGACAACACCAGCTTCACCATCGAACCGGGCCGCATCGTCGGCCTGATCGGCCCCAACGGCGCCGGCAAGACCACGGCGCTCAAAGCCCTGCTCGGCCTGACCTCGTTTGACGGCGACCTGCGGGTACTGGGCATGGACCCGCGCAGCCAACGCGATGACCTGATGAACGATGTCTGCTTCATCGCCGATGTTGCAGTGCTGCCGCGTTGGTTGCGGGTCAAGGAAGCCATCGACTTCGTCGCCGGTGTGCACCCGCGATTTGACCGCGCCCGCTGCGAACGCTTCCTGGCCAACACCAAGCTCAGCCCGAAGCAACGCGTGCGGGAGATGTCCAAGGGCATGGTCGTGCAGCTGCACCTCGCCCTGGTGATGGCCATCGACGCCAAAATTCTGGTATTGGACGAGCCCACCCTGGGCCTGGACATCATGTACCGGAAGGAGTTCTACCAGCGCCTGCTGGAGGATTACTTCGACGAGCAGAAGACCATCATCATTACCACCCACCAGGTGGAAGAGATCGAGCACATCCTGACCGACGTACTGTTCATCCGCGACGGTTCGATCGTGCTGTCCTCCGACATGGAAGCACTGGCCGAGCGTTACACCGAGCTGCTGGCCTCGGCCGACACGCTGCAGGCCGCCCGCGCCCTGGGTCCGATCGAAGAACGCGCCCTGCCATTCGGCAAGACCGTGCTGCTGTTTGATGGCGCCAACCGCCACCAACTCGCCGCCATGGGCGAAATCCGCACCCCCGGCCTGGCCGACCTGTTCGTGGCCACCATGAAGGGAACCTACGCATGAACGCCGCTCACCACATCACCCCGCTCGGCAAGTTTAAATGGCTGCTCAAGCGTGAGTACTGGGAAAACCGGGGCGGCTTCGTCTGGGCCCAGGTCATCACCGGCGGCATCGCCATCCTGTTCGCCATCATCGGCGCGCTGATTGGCGTGTTCGCTGCACGCAATTCCGATGGCATCAACCATACCGGTGATGTCAGCGAATACCTCAAGGTCATGGGCGCGTTCGGCGATGGCCTGCTGCTGGCAGGCATCTTCCTGGCCTCGTTGATCCTGGCCTTCGTCGTGTTTTTCTATGCACTGGGCAGTCTCTACGACGACCGCCGCGACCGCAGCGTGCTGTTCTGGAAATCGCTACCGGTATCCGACACCCAGACCGTGCTGTCCAAGGCACTGTGGGCGCTGGTATTGGCGCCGCTGATCGCGATGGCTATCGGCCTGGCTGTCGGCCTGGTGCTTTGGGTGGTCGCCATGCTCGGCGCGGCCGGTGCTGGCGCCACCAGCCCCTGGGCCATCGCCACCCACTCCCACCCGTTCCGTATCCTGGGCCTGGTCCTTAGCACCCTGCCGGTAAGTCTGCTCTGGGCGCTTCCAACCGTGGGCTGGCTGATGTTCTGCTCGGCGCTGGTGCGGACCAAGCCGTTCCTGTGGGCGGTACTGATACCGCTGCTGGCCTGCACCATGATCAGCATCCTCGGCGCCATGCCGGGCGTGAAGCTGCCGCTGGGCTGGATCTGGTACACCGTTGCCTACCGCGGCCTGCTCAGCGTGTTCCCGTCATCGTGGCTGCCACGCGGTTTGACCGACACCAACATCAGTGACAATGATCTGCAGACGCCGGCCGATCTGGTGCAGTGGTTGCTGCAGCATCACAGCCTCAGCAAAGTGCTGGCCAATCCCGATATCTGGATTGGCGCGGTTGTCGGCATCGCCCTCATCGTCGCAGCTGTTTACCTGCGCCGCCGTCGCGACGACATCTGAAGCTCGATCAGGAGAATGTTCATGCACAAGACGTTTGTACTGGCCGCATTGCTGGCTGCGCCGGGCGCAGCCTTCGCCAGCCAGCCCTGCGCGTTTACCGCACCGCAGTCGCTGAACCTGGACCTGGGCGGCAGCAAGACCGTGATGTTCGAAGTGAACAGCCATGATCTGCGCCTGCAGGCCAGCCCGGGTGCAAGAGCGGCCGTCAGCGGACGTGGCTGCGCTTCCAGCCAGGAACTGCTGGACCAGCTCTCGCTGAGCCAGCGCAAGGTTGGCGACAAGTTGGTGGTGACGCTGGAGCGCCGAAACCAGGGGCTGAACATCAACATGGGCCACACCTACGCCTACCTGGACCTGACCGGCAGCCTGCCGGATGACATCCTGGTACAGCTCAAGGTCGGTTCCGGTGATGCCTCTCTGGTCGGTGCCAAGAGCATGAGCGCCGACGTGGGTTCTGGCGATGTCAGTGCGCGTGACATCAAGGGCCTGGCAACGGCGGCAGTGGGGTCAGGCGATGTCGAGTTCCACAACATCGGCTCGCTTCACGTGCTTTCGGTGGGATCGGGTGATGCCAGGATCGACGGCGTCCGCGGCGACGCACGGGTTGGCACTGTCGGCTCCGGCGACGTCGAGCTGCGCGGTGTACAGGGTGCGGTAAGCATCGAAAGCATCGGCTCCGGTGACGTCGACATTCGCGACAGCCGCGGCGCCGTGCAGTTGGGCTCACTGGGTTCGGGTGACCTGGACGTCCGTGGCGCCGCCAGTCTCAAGGTGGATAGCCTCGGCAGTGGCTCGGTGAATCATTCCGGCATCAGCGGCAGCCTCGATCTGCCCAAAAAACGCTGACTCCTTCCAATCGCAACGGAACGCACACCATGAAGATCCTCAACGCATCCTTGCTCGCCTTGGCGCTGGCACTCCCGTTGGCCGGCTGCGGAGAAAAGCCGGCCGCCAATGGGCCGGCGACCGACACCACCGTTGGCGCCAAAGTCCGCGAAGCCACCGACAAAGCCCGTAAGGAAATGGCGGAGGGCAATATCAGCATCGGCTCCGATGGCGCCAAGGTGGAGGTCACTCCGACCGGCGACCTGCTGATCAACGGCGCCTCCATCCCGCTCAACGACAGCCAGCGCGCCATCACCCTGCGCTACCGCGCGCAGACAATCGGCATCGCCGAAGCCGGCATCGATATCGGCGTGCAAGGTGCCAACCTGGGCGCGAAGGCTGCTGGCGAAGCAATCAAGGGCATCTTCTCCGGCAACTCCGAGCAGATCGAACAACGCATCAATGCCGAAGCGGACAAGATCAAGGCCAGTGCAGCCAAGCTCTGCGACCAGTTGCCGGCTCTGCTGGCCACCCAGCAGCAACTGGCTGCGGCGGTGCCCGAGTTCAAGCCGTACGCAAAGATGGACCAGGGTGATATCGACGATTGCCGCAACGGCAACGGCAATGTCCAGATCCCCTGATCCGGGGGCCTGACCTGCACTCTGGCGGGGGGCGGTAGAATGACCGCCCCCGTCGTTGTTGCCCCGCTGCCATGAAAAGACTGTTGTTGCTAATCCTCGTTGCCTTCGCCACCCTCGCGACCGGCTGTGACCGTGAGAAGTACGCCGAGCACCGCAGCGAGCGCAGCAAGCCCAAGACCGAAGTCACCCTGGAGCGCATCGCCATCCGCCGCGCGCCCTACCCCAACCTGGACATCCTGCCGGACGGCCGTTTGCGCGTGGATGACATCGTCATTCCCTTGAATGCCGAGCAGCAGGCAATGCTGCAGACCAGCTTCGTCAAACTGCAGATCCTGCGCCAGAACACCTTGGTGGATGCCGACCCGGCACTGGCACAGGAGCGCACGCTGCCGCTGCAGATCCCGGAGGGCCAATCACCGTTCCCGCCGGACCTGGCGCAGCAGATTCCCGAGTTCGAAAGGTATGGCGAAGCCCTGGCTAACCTGCGCGCATTGCGCTGAGCCCTGTAGTGCCGACCCATGGTCGGCAAAGGCTTTACCGCCAATACCTGAAAGCCGCCCTCACCCCAACCCCTCTCCCGTACACGGGAGAGGGGCTCAGGCCGCACTGCCGACCATTGGCCGACATCACGTTCCTCAATGATCGTGGATGCCACCCAGGGTCAGCGCCGCCGGGTCCAGCAGACGCTTCAGCTCAGCCTCGGACAGCCCACTGTCCTCCAGCGCCACCTCCAGCACCGGCCGCTGCTCCTTGTAGGCACGCTTGGCAATCGCAGCCGCCTTCTCATAACCGATGATCGGGTTCAGCGCGGTCACCAGGATGGGATTACGCGCCAAGGCCTCGCGCACCCGCTCCTGCTTCACCACCAGACCCACGAACACCTTGTCGGCCAGCAGCGTCATCACGTTGGATAGCAGTTGGATCGAATCCAGCAGATTGGCCGCAATCAGCGGCAGCGCCACGTTCAACTGGAAGTTGCCGGTCTGCCCAGCCACGGTGATCGCGGCGTGGTGGCCAATCACCTGCGCGGCCACCATCACGGTTGCCTCCGGAATCACTGGATTGACCTTGCCCGGCATGATCGAGCTGCCCGGCTGCAAGGCCGGCAGCTCCAGCTCACCCAGACCCGCCAGCGGACCGGAATTCATCCAGCGCAGGTCATTGGCGATCTTGATCAGGGCCACCGCCAGCGCATTGAGCTGGCCTGACAGCTCTACCGCGTCATCCTGCGCGGCCAGCCCTTCAAACTTGTTGGCGGCACTCTCGAACTTGACTCCGGTGCTGACCGACAACGCCCGAGCCACCTTGCCACCAAAGCGGGGATCGGCATTGATGCCGGTGCCGATCGCGGTACCGCCCAGCGGCAAGCGGCGCAGGCGCTTCAAAGCATCCTCGATGCGCCCTTCGGCCGAGGCCAGCTGTGCCGACCAAGCACCGAATTCCTGGGCGAAGGTCAGCGGCATCGCATCCATCAGATGGGTGCGGCCGGTCTTGACGATCTTGCCCAGCGTGCGCGCGCGCTTGTCGATGGTCTTGCGCAGGTGCTTGAGCGACGGCAGCAGCGATTCCACCACTTCGAGCTGGGCCGAGACGCGGATGGCAGTCGGGATGACGTCATTGGAGCTCTGCCCCAGATTGACGTGATCGTTGGGATGCACCGCTGTCTTGCCGGCCTTGCCGCCGTGGTTGGCCAGCGTGGCTATGACCTCGTTGGCATTCATGTTCGACGAGGTACCCGAGCCGGTCTGGTAGACATCGATCGGGAACTGGCTGTCATGCGCACCGATGGCCACTTCGGTCGCGGCAGACTGGATCGCCTTGCCCACGCCCTTTGGCAGCAGCCCCAGGCCGGTGTTGACCTCGGCCGCGGCACCCTTGATCAGGCCCAGCGCCCGGATGAAAGCGCGTGGCATGCGCTGCCCGGAAATCGGGAAATTCTCGACCGCGCGCTGGGTCTGCGCGCCCCACAGGGCCTCGGCGGGCACCTGCAGCTCGCCCATGCTGTCGTGTTCGGTCCGGAAACCACTTTTGGAACCCTTGCTCATCATTTACTCCGCACTTCTTCATTGGGGGGAAAGGAAGCTGCGGCTGGCAATGGGCAGGCTTCCCTGGCTGGCGGCTGCGCACACCATACCCGTCATATGCGGCAATGGCACCTGCGGCCGACGGGATTCAATGGCCCGCCAGCGGCCGTTGCCCCGGCAGCGTAGAATATGCGCCCCCGCCACTGCCCAACCGCCTGCCGCCATGACGGATACGTCCCGCCAAGAAGCCGCCCTGCTCGCCCTGTCCCCGCTTGATGGCCGTTATGCCGGCAAGGTCGACGCATTGCGCCCGATCTTCTCCGAGTACGGCCTGATCAAGGCCCGCGTCAAGGTCGAGATCGAATGGCTGCTGGCGCTGGGCGCCGAGCCGGGCATCACCGAGCTGGCCGATTTCAGCGCCACCGGCAAGGCCAAGCTGCGTGCACTGGCTGATGGTTTCTCGGTCGAGAACGCTGCCCGCGTCAAGGAGATCGAGCGCACCACCAACCACGACGTCAAGGCCGTTGAGTACTTCATCAAGGAGCAGCTCAAGGACGACGCCGAGCTGGCACCGGCATTGGAGTTCGTGCATTTCGCCTGCACCAGCGAGGACATCAACAACCTGTCCTACGGCCTGATGCTGGCTGAAGCCCGCGACAAGGTGATCCTGCCCGGCTACAGCGGCATCGCCGCCTCGCTGCGCCAGCTCGCCCACGCCCAGGCCGAACAGCCGATGCTGTCGCGCACCCACGGCCAGACCGCCTCGCCGACCACCCTGGGCAAGGAACTGGCCAACGTCGTCGCTCGCCTGGAACGGCAGATCCGCCAGATCGGCGCGGTCGAGCTGACCGGCAAGATCAACGGCGCCGTCGGCAACTACAACGCCCACGTCGTGTCCTACCCGAACATCGACTGGCCGGCCTTCGCCGAGCGCTTCGTCACCTCGCTGGGCCTGGTGTTCAACCCGTACACCACGCAGATTGAGCCGCACGACAACGTCGCCGAGATCGGTGATGCCGCACGCCGCGCCAACACCATCCTGATCGACCTGTCGCGCGACATCTGGGGCTACATCTCGCTGGGCTATTTCAAGCAGAAGCTCAAGGAAGGCGAAGTCGGCTCCTCGACCATGCCGCACAAGGTCAACCCGATCGATTTCGAAAATGCTGAAGGCAACTTTGGTATCGGCAATGCCTTGTTCGAGCACTTCAGCGCCAAGCTGCCGATCAGCCGCTGGCAGCGTGACCTGACCGATTCCACCGTACTGCGCGCCGTCGGCACCGCCTTCGGTCACAGCCAGGTCGGTCTGGAGTCGCTGGCCAAGGGCCTGGGCAAGCTGACCGTGAACCCGGAACGCCTGGACGCCGATCTGGACGCTGCCTGGGAAGTGCTGGCCGAAGCCGTGCAGACGGTGATGCGCCGCCACGGCCTGCCGAATCCCTACGAGCAGCTCAAGGCACTGACCCGCGGTAACGGCATCACCGCCGATTCGATGCGCGAGTTCATCGAGACCCTGGAACTGCCGGCCGACGCCAAGCAGCGCCTGCGTGAGCTGACCCCGGGCGGCTACGCCGGTTTGGCAGCTGAGCTGGCCAAGGCGATCTGAGCCGCAGAAATGCTGAGTGCTTGAAGCCCTTCTCCCGTTCACGGGGTGAGAGCAGCAGGCTGCGAACCATTGGTTCGCTGCTGCTCGAACGCCCTTGCGCCAGCGCAAGGGCCGGGGCGCGCAGCGGGGGTTGGGATGAGGGCAAGCTTCTGGATGTAGTGCCGAGCCATGCTCGGCAGAAGCTTTCCCGGTAAAGCCCCTTGCCGAGCATGGCTCGGCACTACAGATGCATTGCTGGTAAAGCCCCTTGCCGAGCATGGCTCAGCACTACAGATGCATTACTGGTAACGCCCCTTGCCGAGCATGGCTCAGCACTACAGATGCATTACTGGTAACGCCCCTGCCGAGCATGGCTCGGCACCACGGGTGCATTCTTTTCGCTGAATTTGATCCAGATCAGTCGCCTACGGTGCGCATTGCCGCGAACAAGGGGACAATGGAGGTCTGCGCGCCCGGCGCGCCCCTGTTCGACCTCCGTTGCAAAGGATTTCCCCCATGGCTGCACGCAAGCAAAAGACCTATCCGATCGAAGTCCAGGCCAAGCCCGGCCTGCCGCTGGGCATGAGCCCGGCCACCTTCCTGCGCGATTACTGGCAGAAGCGCCCGCTGTTGATCCGCGCCGCCTTCCCGGATTTCGAAACCCCGGTGCTGCCTGAAGACCTGGCCGGTCTGGCCTGTGAAGAAGGCGCGCTGGCGCGCATCGTCAGCCATGACCGCGCCACCGACGGCTGGACCCTGCGCACCGGCCCGTTCCAGGAAGAAGACTTCCCCGGCATGCCCGACCACGACTGGACCCTGCTGGTACAGGACGTGGACAAGTGGGACCCGGAAGTCCGCGCCCTGACCTCCTACTTCAACTTTCTGCCGCGCTGGCGCATGGACGACGTGATGATCAGCTTTGCCGCCACCGGCGGTTCGGTTGGCGCCCATGTCGACCAATACGACGTGTTCCTGCTGCAGGCCCATGGCCAGCGCCGCTGGCAGATCGACGCCAGCGAGTCGACCAAGGGCAAGCGCCCGTCGCTTGAGTTCCGCCCCGACGTGGAACTGAAGCTGCTGAAGAAGTTCAAGGCGACCCACGACTGGGTGCTGGGCCCGGGCGACATGCTGTACCTGCCGCCGAACGTGCCGCACAACGGCGTTGCCGTGAATCCCTGCCTGACCTTCTCGTTCGGCATGCGTGCGCCGTCCTCGGCCGAACTGATCAGCGATTACCTGGACGACCTGGTCGCCGATGCCGACGAATCCATCCGCTTCCAGGACCCGGACCTGAAGCTGCCGGAAGACCCGAACGAGATCGACGAGGCCGCGATGAAGCGCGTTGTCGCCGCGCTCAATGCGCTGCGCATGAACGACCCGGATCGCCTCGGCAATTGGTTTGGCCGCTTCATCACCACCTACCGCGCTGCCGGCGACATCCTGCCGTCGCAGGCACCGCCGTCGCCGGAAGAAGTCGTCGCCGAGCTGGAAAATGGCGGCGTGCTTGAACGCCACCCGTGGGCCCGTCTGGCCTGGCGTCGCGCCACCCGTGGTGCCTCGCTGTACTGCTCCGGCCTGGCGTTCCAGTTGTCGATCAAGGACGCGCAGACCCTTGCCGGTACCGAGCAGATCGATATCGCCCTGTTCAACAAGCTCGGCAACAAGGGCCGTGATGCGCTGATGGAACTGATCGTCGGCGGCCATTACCAGCTGCTGGACGTGGAAACCATTGCCGCCATGCTCGCCGAGCAGGACGCGCTGGAAGCCATGGAAGACGTGGCCGAGGAAGATTTCGAGGACGAGGACTTCGACGACGAAGCCGATGCCCCGGAAGTCGAGATCGAAGTCATCGAGTACAGCGAAGCCGGCGAAGGCGAGCCGTCCAGCGCCAGCATCGAGACCGTACTGGTCAATGAGGAAGGCGTCGAAGTCGTGGTGATCTGCGACGACGCCGAGGAAGAAGACGAAGACGACGCGGAAACCCCGTCGGCATGAGCCAAACCGCGATCTTCCATGTAGAGATCGCCGACTACGCCGTGCAGCAGACCCTGCTGCACGGCGTGCGTCATACCGTATTTGTCAGCGAGCAGAACGTCCCGGCCGAGCTGGAAATAGACGCGCTGGACCCGCTCAGCGACCACGCCCTGGCGCTGGATGAGCACGGCCAGCCCATCGGTGCTGCCCGCCTGACCCCGGATCAGCGCATCGGCCGCATGGCCGTACTTGCCGCCTGGCGTGGCAAAGGTGTTGGCCAGGCCTTGCTGAATGCGCTGTTGGCCGCCGCCCGCAAGCACGGCTGGGGCGAAGTCAGCCTGCACGCCCAGCTGCATGCCCGCGACTTCTACGCCTGCAATGGGTTCCTGCCGGAAGGGGTTGAGTTCGAAGAGGCCGGCATCGGTCACCAGACCATGCGCCGGCGTCTGGACGGGGCAATGCGGGTACAGGACCCGGATCAGGCCCGCGCCGCCATGGCTGCGGTGATCCACGGCGCACGCCGGCATCTGCATCTGCAACTACGTGGCAACGATGCCCTGCTCGGCCAGCCGCTGATCCTGAACGCGCTGCGCCGTTTTGCCACCGCCCGTCACGACAAGCAGGTGCAAGTGCTGCTGCACGAGGCTGACCTGCCCGCGGCCTTCATCGCCCTGGCGCAGCGTTTGCCCAGTGTGTTCCAGCTACGTGAGCCGGTAGACCCGGTGGACTGCGAGGTCAGCTCGGCCGCCATCAGCAACGATCAGGGCGACTGCTACTTTCGTCCAATGGGCGCCCGCGTCGAAGGCGAGCTTTCGCTGGACAGCCCCGCCCGCGCGCAACAGCAGGAAGCGCTGTTCAAGCGTATCTGGGAGCGTTCACGTGATTGCAACGGGCTTCGCGTACTAGGTGTCTGAGCATTGACCTGGGCAGGACAAGCCGCAGTCAGGTATTAATGCGCGGGACAGTGTAGGTGCCCCTTCCTGTCCAGTGAGGGGTATAATTTCGTGGTTAGAACACGCCCGCGCGTGACGCTGTAGCAGGTCCGCCGGTTCCCAGAACTACCCCACAAGTGAATCCGACTCTCCATCGTGGACAATCTACTGAAGCAGTTTGCGCAATCATCGCAGCTCGCCGGCGGCAACGCCTCCTATGTCGAGGACCTGTACGAACAGTACCTCGTCTCCCCGGACAGTGTGGACCCCAAGTGGAAGTCCTACTTTGACGGCTTCAAAGGCCGCGAAGCTGGCGATGTGCCGCACTCTGCCGCCATCGCACACATCACCGAAGCCGCGAAGAATGCTGGCAAGGTCGGCGCCAATGCCGGTTCCGGCGACGAGCGCGAGCGCAATGTCGGCCGCCTGATCACCGCCTACCGTTCGCGCGGCCACCTCGGCGCCAATCTTGATCCGCTGGGCCTGACCCCGCCGGTCAACCCGCCGGATCTGGGCCTGCCCTTCCACCACCTCAGCGATGCCGACCTCAACGACGAGTTCAGCACCGGTGGTGTCGGCGGCCAGCCGCGGATGAAGCTGCGTGACCTGTTTGCGCGCCTGAAGGCAACGTATACCGGTTCGATCGGCGCAGAGTTCATGTATATCGCCGAAGTCGAACAGCGCCAGTGGCTTTACCAGCGCCTTGAGGCTGCCGGTGGCAACTACAACCTGGATGCCGACACCAAGCGTCGCACCCTGGAGCGCCTGACCGCGGCCGAAGGCCTCGAGCGTTACCTGCACACCAAGTACGTCGGCCAGAAGCGCTTCTCGCTGGAAGGCGGCGACTCGCTGATCCCGATGATGGACACCATCATCCGTGATGCCGGCAAGGAAGGCGTCAAGGACGTGATCATCGGCATGGCCCACCGCGGCCGCCTGAACGTGCTGGTCAACACCCTCGGCAAGAACCCGCGCAAGCTGTTCGACGAATTCGAAGGCAAGTTCGAGCACGACGACCGCGCCGTTGCCGGTGACGTGAAGTACCACATGGGCTTCTCGGCCGACGTCGCCAGCGATGGCGGCCCGGTGCACCTGGCCCTGGCGTTCAACCCGTCCCACCTTGAAATCGCCGATCCGGTGGTTGTCGGCTCGGTGCGCTCGCGCCAGGAACGCCGCAACGACACCGCGCGCAAGCAGGTGATGCCGGTCCTGATCCACGGCGACGCTGCATTCGCCGGCCAGGGCGTGGTGATGGAGCTGTTCCAGATGTCGCAGGCCCGCGGTTTCGCGGTCGGCGGCACCGTGCACATCGTCATCAACAACCAGGTGGGCTTCACCACCTCCAACCGCGACGACTCGCGCTCGACCCTGTACTGCACCGACATCGCCAAGATGGTCGCGGCACCGGTCCTGCACGTGAACGGCGACGATCCCGAAGCTGTGGTGTTCGCGGCCAAGCTGGCTTATGACTTCCGCCAGCAGTTCAACAAGGACGTCGTGATCGACCTGGTCTGCTACCGCCGCTGGGGCCATAACGAAGCCGATGAACCGGCGATCACCCAGCCGCTGATGTACCAGGTGATCCGCAAGCACAAGACCACCCGCGAGCTCTACGCAGAGCAGCTGGAAGCCGCAGGCGTCATCGCTGCCGGTGCCGGCAAGGACATGGTCGACGCTTACCGCAACAAGCTGGACTCCGGTGAAGTCACCACCGAGCTGGCCAAGGTCGAAAAGACCCCGGCCACCAGCAAGATGTACGTGGATTGGTCAAAGTACCTGTCGGGCAAGCTGTCCGATCCGGTCAGCACCAAGGTCGACATGGGCAAGCTGACCCAGCTGGCCACCATGATCAACACCATTCCGGAAGGCGTGGAAGTGCATTCGCGCGTTGCCAAGGTGTACGACGACCGTCGCAAGATGGCGGCCGGCGAAATCCTGGGCGACTGGGGCTTTGCCGAGAACCTGGCCTACGCAACACTGCTGGACGAAGGCAACGCACTGCGCCTGGTCGGCCAGGACGTGGGCCGCGGCACCTTCACCCACCGCCACGCGATCCTGCACGACCAGAAGACCGACAACTACTACCTGCCGCTGCGTCAGCTGGTCGAGTCGCCGGAACAGGCCACCATCATCGATTCGCTGCTCAGCGAAGAAGCGGTGATGGCGTTCGAGTACGGCTTCTCCACCACCGATCCGAACACCTTGTGCATCTGGGAAGGCCAGTTCGGCGACTTCGCCAACGGCGCCCAGGTCGTGATCGATCAGTTCATCGCCTCCGGCGAAGCAAAGTGGGGCCGCATCTCCGGCCTGACCCTGCTGCTGCCGCATGGCTATGAAGGCCAGGGTCCGGAGCACAGCTCGGCGCGCCTTGAGCGCTTCCTGCAGCTGTGCGCACTGGAAAACATGCTGGTCTGCGTGCCGTCGACTCCGGCGCAGGCATTCCACATGCTGCGTCGCCAGATGCGCATGGCCACCCGCAAGCCGCTGGTCGTCATGTCGCCCAAGTCGCTGCTGCGCCACAAGCTGGCCGTGTCCAGCCTGGACGAAATGGCCAATGGCGAGTTCCAGCACCTGATCGGCGACGCCACCGCGGACGTCAAGAAGGTCAAGCGCGTCGTCGTGTGTTCGGGCAAGGTCTACTACGACCTGCTGGAAGACGTGACCAAGCGCGGCCAGGACGACGTGGCACTGGTTCGCGTTGAACAGCTCTACCCGTTCCCGCGCCCGGCGCTGGCTGCCGAACTGAAGAAGTACGGCAAGGCAACCGACGTCGTGTGGTGCCAGGAAGAGCCGATGAACCAGGGTGCGTGGTACCAGATCAAGCACCACCTGCAGGCATGCGTGGCCGATGGCCAGGCGCTGCACTATGCCGGTCGCCCGCGTTCTCCGTCGCCTGCTGTTGGCCACATGTCCGATCACCTGCGCGAACTCGCACAGCTGCTCGCCGACGCGCTGGTCAACAAGATCGACGATAACTACGCCGAATAAGCCCCCTTTTCCACAAGAAAACGAAACCAGGAAATCAGCCAAATGGCCACCGAAGTCAAAGTACCGGTACTGCCCGAATCCGTCTCCGACGCCACCATCGCCACCTGGCACAAGAAGGCTGGCGAGGCCGTCAAGCGTGATGAGAACCTGCTCGACCTGGAAACCGACAAGGTCGTGTTGGAAGTACCGGCGCCGGTTGATGGCGTGCTGAAGGAAATCAAGTTCCAGGAAGGCGACACCGTCACCTCGAGCCAGATCCTGGCCATCATCGAGGAAGGCGCGGTTGCCGCTGCCGCTCCGGCCGCTGCCGCCGAGGCACCGAAGGCTGCTGCCCCGGCCGCCGCCGCTCCGGCTGCTGCCGCTGCACCGGCCCCGGCTGCCAAGTCGGCCGCCGACGCCCTGCCCCCGGGCGCCCGCTTCTCGGCAATTACCGAGGGCGTGAACCCGGCTGACGTGTCCGGCACCGGCCGTCATGGCGCCGTGACCAAGGAAGACATCGTCAACTTCGCCCGCAACGGCGGCGTCGGCAAGGCCGGCGGTGCACGTCCGGAAGAACGCGTGCCGATGACCCGCATGCGCAAGCGCATTGCCGAGCGTCTGATGCAGTCGAAGAACTCGACCGCCATGCTGACCACCTTCAACGAAGTCAACCTGTCCAAGGTGTCGGCTGCGCGCAAGGAACTGCAGGAAGAGTTCGTCAAGGCCCACGGCATCAAGCTGGGCTTCATGAGCTTCTTCGTCAAGGCTGCCGCCAACGCACTGCAGCGCTTCCCGCTGGTCAATGCCTCGATCGATGGTGACGACATCATCTATCACGGCTACTCGGACATCTCGATCGCCGTGTCCACCGACAAGGGCCTGGTGACCCCGGTGCTGCGCAACGTCGAGCGCATGTCGTTCGCCGACATCGAGAAGGCCATTGCCGACTACGCCAAGAAGGCCCGTGACGGCAAGCTGTCGCTGGAAGAACTGCAGGGCGGCACCTTCACCGTGACCAACGGTGGCACCTTCGGCTCGCTGATGTCGACCCCGATCGTCAACCCGCCGCAGAGCGCCATCCTCGGCATGCACGCCATCAAGGACCGTCCGATCGCCGAGAACGGCCAGGTCGTGATTGCCCCGATGATGTACCTGGCCATGTCCTATGACCACCGCATCATCGACGGCAAGGATTCGGTGCAGTTCCTGGTGGACATCAAGAACCAGCTGGAAAACCCGGGCCGCATGCTGTTCGGTCTGTAATTGCTCTGAGCCCCTCTCCCGCTCGCGGGAGAGGGGTTGGGGTGAGGGCAAGCCTCACCCGCACCCTCATCCGGCGCTACGCGCCACCTTCTCCCGGCGGGAGAAGGGACAGGCAACAAGGAATCTCAAATGGCTGAACAATTCGACGTCGTCGTCATCGGTGCTGGTCCGGCCGGCTACCACGCTGCCATCCGCGCCGCACAGCTGGGCCTGAAGACCGCCTGCATCGATGCAGCGCTGGGCAAGGACGGCAAGCCGGCACTGGGCGGCACCTGCCTGCGCGTGGGCTGCATCCCGTCCAAGGCGCTGCTGGACTCCTCGCGCCAGTACTGGAACATGGGCCACATCTTCGATCAGCACGGCATCAGCTTCAACGACGCCAAGATCGACGTGAACAAGATGGTCGGCCGCAAGGACGCCATCGTGAAGCAGTTCACCGGCGGCATCGCCCAGTTGTTCAAGGCCAACAAGGTTGCCACCTACTACGGCTTCGGCCAGCTGCAGGCCGGCAACGTGGTCAAGGTCAAGCAGCACGACGGTTCGGAAGTCGAGCTCAAGGGCACCAACGTCATCATCGCCGCCGGTTCGGATTCGATCGAACTGCCGTTCGCCAAGTTTGACGGCAAGCACATCGTCGACAACGTCGGCGCGCTGGACTTCACCGAAGTGCCCAAGCGCCTGGCCGTGATCGGCGCCGGCGTGATCGGCCTGGAACTGGGCAGCGTCTGGAAGCGCCTGGGCTCGGAAGTCACCATCCTGGAAGCATTGCCGGACTTCCTGGCTGCTGCCGATGCGGAAGTCGCCAAGGTTGCCGCCAAGGAATTCAAGAAGCAGGGCCTGAACATCCTGCTCAACGCCAAGGTCTCCAAGACCGAGATCAAGGGCGAAGAAGTCATCGTCAGCTACACCGATGCCGAAGGCGAGAAGAGCCTGACCGTCGACAAGCTGCTGGTGGCCGTCGGCCGTCGCGCTGCCAGCAAGGGCCTGTTGGCCGATGGCACCGGCGTGCAGATCAACGAGCGCGGCCAGATCGTGGTCGACGACCATTGCCACACCGGCGTCGATGGCGTCTGGGCGGTGGGTGACTGCGTGCGCGGCCCGATGCTGGCCCACAAGGGCTTTGAAGAAGGCGTCGCCGTGGCTGAGCTGATCGCTGGCCTGCCGGGCCACGTCAACTTCGACACCATCCCGTGGGTCATCTACACCGAGCCGGAACTGGCATGGGTCGGCAAGACCGAAGCCCAGCTCAAGGCCGAGGGCATCCCGTACAAGGCCGGCAGCTTCCCGTTCGCCGCCAACGGCCGCGCCGTCGCCATGGTGGAGCCGGCTGGCTTCGTCAAGGTGCTGGCACACGCCGAAACCGACCGCGTGCTGGGTATGCACCTGGTTGGCGCCAATGTCTCCGAGCTGGTGCACGAAGGTGTGCTGACCATGGAGTTCAGCGGCTCGTCCGATGACCTGGCCCGCATCTGCCACGCCCACCCGTCGCTGTCCGAGGCAGTGCACGACGCGGCGATGGCAGTGACCAAGCGCGCCATCCACAAGGCCAACTAAGCTCCACGGCCTGTGACCTGAAGGCTCCGCTCCGGCGGAGCCTTCTTGCTTTTGTAGTCCCCGGTCTGCACGCGCATTCATCGGCAGCAGAGCGACCACCTCTTCCCATCCATCAGGAACAACACATGAAGTCCATCTGCGTCTATTGCGGCTCCAACCCCGGCGCCAAGCCCATCTACGTCGAACGCGCCACCGAACTGGGCACGCGCATCGCCAATGAAGGCCTGCGCCTGGTCTATGGCGGCGGCCGTACCGGCCTGATGGGCGCGGTGGCCGATGGCGTGCTGGCAGCAGGTGGCGAAGTCACCGGCGTGATCCCGCAGCACCTGGTGGACATGGAAGTCGCGCACAAGGGCGTGACTTCGTTGGAGATCGTCAGCTCGATGCACGAGCGCAAGTCGCGCATGTTCGACCTGTCCGATGCCTTCGTCGCCCTGCCCGGCGGCTTTGGTACCGCCGAGGAGATCTTCGAGATGTTGACCTGGCGCCAGCTCGGCATCGGCCACAAGCCCTGCGCCTTCCTCGACATCGACGGTTTCTACCAGCCGCTGATCGGCATGATCGACACGATGGTCACCGAGCGTTTCCTGCACCCGGAGCAGCGCGAAGACCTGTGGTACGGCGACGACGCCACGCAGATGCTGGAGTGGATGCGCAACTACTCGCCGGCACAGGCCGACAAGTGGTTCGACGAGAAGAAGCGCAACGCGTTGCGTTGAGGCACCGGCGGTCTTTTTTTGTAGGAGCGGCGTAAGCCGCGAGGCTCATACACCACACAGATCATCGGCATTCAAAGTCCGCAACGGCAACATCCAACGCGCATCGTGCAATTGCAGACGATGCGCGACGGATGCATTTCTGGCTTCGCGGCTCACGCCGCTCCTACAAGAAAGCAGGCACTTATGCGCGCTGCAAGGTCTCTTCGCGGGGTGCCGGGTAACCCAGCAGGTAACCCTGGCCGAAGTTGCAGCCCAATTCCTTCAGCGTCTGCAGCTGCCGCTCGTTTTCGATGCCCTCGCCTATCGTCTCGATGCCCAGCGTGCGCGCAAGCGACAGTACGCCTTCCACCAGGGTAAGCGTGCTGTTGCCGCCTTCATCGTGCAGGCCGGCAACAAAGCTGCGGTCCACCTTCAGCGCACTGATAGGGAAACGATGCAGATAGGACAGCGCCGAATAACCAGTCCCGAAGTCATCCAGCTGCACCACCACGCCGCGCTCACGCAGTTGGTGCAGGGCACGCAGGGTGCGCGGCTCGTCATCGAGCAGGGCCATCTCGGTGATCTCCACCCGCAGCCGCTCCGGGTCAGCTCCCGCAGCATCCAGCATCCCCAGCAAACGCGGTGCGAACTCAGCCGAACGGAAATGCCGCGGCGACACGTTCACCGAAATGTAGCCGACTGCCGATGCGGCCATGTCCTGCATCACCTGCTCGTAGATCTGCCAGTCCACCTGCTCGATCAGGCCACTCTCTTCGCCCAACGATAGAAACTCGCCCGGCGCCAGCACACCGCGACGCTCATGCTGCCAACGCAACAGCGCCTCGTGACCGACCACCTGGCCATCAAGCAAGGAAACGATGGGCTGGTAGTACGGCAGGAAATCCCGCTTCTTGATCGCCCTTCGCAGGTCCGCTTCCAACTCCAGGCTGCGCATGGCTTCATCGTGCATCGCGCCGTCGAACATCACGCAGCGATCCTGGCCCTTGAGCTTGGCCCGGTACATGGCAGCATCCGCATCGCGCAGCAGGTCCGCGCCAGAGGTATAGCGCGCATCCCATACCGCGATTCCGATACTGCCGGAAGGGAACAGCTCGCGCCCGTCCACCCACATCGGCGCTTCCAACGCCCTGAGCAGGCGACGCCCCAGGTCCATCGCCGCGTTCGAACCGCGATCAGAGTGCACAAGCAGCGCGAATTCATCACCGCCCAGCCGCGCCACCACGTCATCGCCACGGACCAGACCCACCAGTCGGCGCGCGACCTCAACCAGCATCTGGTCGCCAGCGGCATGACCAATACTGTCGTTGACCCACTTGAAGCGGTCCAGGTCCAGGAACAGCAAGGCAAAATTCGGGGCGACACCCAATTCCGCATTCTCGATCGCACGTTCCAGCCGATCCTGCAGGTGCAGGCGATTAGGCAGTCCGGTCAGCACGTCATGCATGGCCAGGTGGGTCAAACGCTGCTCGGCACGCATACGTTCGCCAATCTGTCCCAGTAGTTTCTGGTTCACCTCGCCCAGTTCACGGGTGCGCTCGGTCACTCGCAATTCCAGGTCGGCATGGGCTTGTACCAAACGCTGTTGATCGCGCTGGCGGGCCAGGCTGTTGCCTATGGCGCGGGCAACGAATACCAACAAGCGCTGATCATCGGCAGTGAACACGACTTCCGGGTTGTAGCTCTGCACCGCGATGACGCCTACTACTTCGTCATCACTGAACAAGGGAACGCCCAGCCAGCATTGCGACTTGGCACCGAATTCCTTCAAGTCCCCGGATGCGATCAGCGTGTCAATGTCCGCCCGCGTCAGCAGCACCGGTTCGCGTCGTTGCAGCGCGTATTCGGTCAAGCCATCGCTGAAAATCCGGGTTGCGCGTTCGCGGTTGAAGCGATCGACGGAGTAGACAAACTCGATGCCGGTCGCATCTGCGGTCACCATCGCCACGTAGAAATTGCTGGCATCCAGCAGCCGGCCAATGATTTCGTGTACCTGCGCGTAGAAATCGCCCGTGGCTTTGCCGCTCATCGCCAGCTCTGAGATGTTGAACAGCGCCGCCTGCAGCAATTCCGCGCGCCGACGCTCGATGATCTCGCCCTGCAGGTGGTCGTTGATGTGCTCCAGATCCTGGGTGCGCTGCCAGACCCGCTGTTCCAGCTGCGCGTGTGCCTGATGCCGATCCATCGCGGTGAGGATGTGCTTGGCAACAAAGTTCAGCAGCGCCAGCTCTTCCTCGCCATAGCAGGCATCGGCGACATAACTCTGCACCACGATCGCACCGCACACCCGGTTGTCCCGCCACATCGGCACACCCAGCCAGTCGGTACTCTCCTCGCCCTCCGACACCTCGCAAGGCTGTTCCAGATATTTGGCCAGCTCACGCGACGGCCCGCTCAGTGCACGGCCATTGCGCAGCACCGCGAAGGTCAAGCTGGCCGGCATCTCCTCGTAGCGATAGCGGCGCCCGGGCTCAGGCAGATAACTGTCATGGGTATCAACGAAATACAGGAATTCCAGGCTCTGCTGGTTTTCATCACACTCCACGATGTAGCAGTTCTCGGCATACATAAGCGAACCGAGGATGCGATGGAAATGCGCCATCATCTCGGTCATCGCCAGATCGGCACCGGCAAGATCGGCAATTTCGAACAAGGCCTTCTGCAGCTGCTTGGAGCGCTGCAGCTCTTCAATCTGCATGCGCTGGCGCATCAGTTCCATGGCCGAGCAGATCAGTACCCGTGCCGTGCCCTCCCATGCTTCACGGCGCGCCACCGGCAGCGCCTGTTCAGGATCGATCAGCAGCACGTAATCCGCGTCGCTGTCGTGACTCCATTCCAGCAGATGCACGGAGGTAGGAAGGCCATCCTTTCTGCCCGCCAGGCAATCACGAGCGCGCTGGCACAGGCCATCGGCCGAATCCGGAAAACTGCAGCTACCCTCGCCAAGCAAACCATCGCGCCACGCCAGCGCAACCGTGCTGACGGGAGGCAACAAGCTCTGCAATGTCCCTACCACGTTGGTGACCGGCGAAAATGTATCGGCGCGCTGGGTTTCGGCCTTCGCGTCAAACTCGCTATGCGACATGTATCCGTTCTCTCTGGGTTCCGGTCTCCCGGAACTCCCCCCTGATCCCGCAGCATACCTTCAGCAGCGGTCAAGAGCAGTGGGTCGCAAAAAAAAGATTGTCTTTCATGATTATGAATGAGCGGCATTCCGTCAGAGCGCCGAGCTAGGCAGAACCCACCCCAACCACTACGCTTGGCAGGTGGATACCGCTGTCCAAACCCCTACCGATGAAGTGTTGATGTTGGCCTATGCCGACGGCGACAGCGACGCGTTCTCCGAGCTCTATGCCCGGCATCGCGCGCGGTTGTTCCACTATCTGCTGGGGCAGCTGCGCGATCGGCCCTTGGCCGAGGAGCTGTTCCAGGACGTCTGGCAGAAGATGATCAACGCCCGTGCCGGCTGGAAGCCCGACGCGGCCTTCGCCACCTGGCTGTTCCGCATTGCCCACAACCGCCTCAACGACCATTGGCGAGCCGCCCGCCATCGTCCGGCAGCGCCGGAAGATGCCGACGAGCGCACCGCACGCCTGGCCGACAACCGCACCCCCGAGCTGTTGGCCGACGAACAAGCCCAGCGCCTGCAGCTACGCCAGGCCTTGGCCGAATTGCCGCCGGAACAACAGGAAGTCGTGATCCTGCGACTGGAACAGGAACTGAGCCTGGAGGAGATCGGGCAGATCACCGGCGTTGGCCGGGAAACCGTCAAGTCGCGGCTGCGCTATGCGATGGACAAGCTGCGCGCGAGGTTGAGCGAATGAACATCCCAGACATGCTGACTCCCGAAGAGCGAGAGCTGGCCCGTCTGCTCGGCCGCCCTGGCGCTGGTGTCGCCGGGCCCAGCGCGCAGTTGGACGCCCGGATCCTGGCCATGGCCCACGGCACCCCGCAGGCACCGGTTCAGCCCCAATTGGAGACACAGGCTGCGCATCGCGAAGCGCCCACAGCGAACTTGCCCCCAGCACCGCGGAATCGCGGCTGGGGTCGCCGCCGTGGGCTGGTATCTTCGTTCGCCGTGGCCGCCTCGCTGGTGCTGGTGGTTGGCCTTGCCTGGCAGCTGCGCCCGCTGCCGCCCCAGCCAGCAATGCAGCAGGCCGAAGTGGAAACACCTGCTGCCGATATGGCAGCCGCAGAAGTAGCGGCTGTTCCGGCTGCAGCGCCAATGCCAAGCCAGACAGCCGAGGATGCGGATGCTGCCGCTGCCTCGGCACCCGCAGCGCCGCAAGCCCAGTCCATGGCAAGCGCGAAGGAACGTCGTGCCGATGCGCCGCAAGCTGCGCAGGCAAATGTTGCGGGCAATGACGAGGCGAACGTCATCGAAAAACCCAGCACCAGCCAAACAGGGCAATCGCCACGCGCCTTCTCCAATGCGCCGGTTACGCCGCCGGCACCGCCCGCGCCTCCCGCTCCGCCGATGCCGATGATGGCTCCGGCACCGATGGCTGCCCCGGTTCAAGCCGAGCAGACCATCAGTACTGCTGGCGCGCAACCTGACCTCTATCGCAGCGAAGCCGCGCCAGCCCGCGCCGCAGCGCCACGCCCGACATCTTCTGGTTCCACGCCGATTCCGCATGCTGGTACCAAGGCGGTAAGCAAGGCCGCCGAAGCGCGGCGCCAACGTGCCGAAGCCATTGCTGCGGACAGCACTCCCGATATCGAGGCCGACGCCACGCTGTCACGCCACCAATGGATCAAGCGCATCCGCGAACGCCACGAGGCCGGTGATCTGGAAGGTGCGAAGGCCAGCCTGCGGCGCTTTGCCCACGACTACCCGGAAGCACGCATTCCGCGCGATCTGCGCCCACTGCTCAAGGATTGAGCTACATCGGCTACCGCTTTGCAGCGCTGCCACTAGAATGACGGCAATGCTCGACACTCTCGCCGCACCCGCCAGCCACGAGCTGGAGATCAAACACAGCCGCTTCCTCGCGCAGGCGGCGCCGATCAGCGATGCCGGCGCAGCGCTGGCGTTCATCCAGTCGGTCTCGGATGTTGATGCCACCCACAACTGCTGGGCCTACCGGCATGGCAATGACTACCGCTCCAGCGACGACGGCGAGCCGGCAGGCACCGCCGGCAGGCCGATTCTGGCCGCCATTGATGGCCAGGGCTACGACCGTATCGCCGTGGTGGTCACGCGTTGGTATGGCGGCATCAAACTCGGCGCAGGCGGCCTGGTACGGGCTTACGGCGGCGCAGCTGCCGAATGCCTGCGGCTGGCCCAACGCAGTCCGCTGGTACCGATGACCGAGCGCATCCTGCAATGCGGCTTTGAAGACATGGGCATCGTGCATACCCTGCTCGGCACTGCCTGTGCCGAGAAACTTGAAGAACACTTCCTGCCCGAAGGCCTGCGCCTGCATGTGCGCCTGCCGGCAGACCAGATCGATGCGCTGGCCCTGCGCCTGCGCGACGCCACCCGCGACCGCCTACGCCTGAGCGAACCCGTCGACCATGACTGAAGCCCCTTCCACACCGCCGCAACGCAAGCTGCAGAAACTCGGCAGCCTGAAAACCCTGTGGCCATTCGTACGCCGTCACGCCGGCCTGTTCAGCGCCTGGCTGGTCGCACTGGCAGTGTCCTCGACGGCGACCTTGAGTCTGCCGATGGCGGTCAAGCAGATGATCGACCACGGCTTCTCCGGTGGTGGCGAAATCAACCGGGCCTTCATGCTGTTGTTCATCGTCGCGGTGGTACTGGCATTGGCGACTGCCGCGCGCTTCTTCTTCGTGTCCTTGCTGGGTGAGAAAGTCGTCGCCGACCTGCGCGGCAAGCTGTATGCGCACCTGATAGGCCTGGATGCCGGCTTCCACGACCGCACCCGCAGCGGCGAGCTGGTATCGCGGCTGACTGCCGACAGCGAACTACTGCGCAGCGTGATCGGCTCGACCATGTCAGTCGCGCTGCGCAGCAGCGTCACCGTGATTGGTGCGATGGTGATGCTGTTCGTCACCAGTCCGCGGCTGGCGGTGTACTCCTTGATCGGCATCCCGCTGGCAGTGCTACCCATCGTGTTGGGTGCCCGCCAGCTGCAGAAGATCTCGCGCGCCAGCCAGGACCGTGTCGCCGATGCCAATGCATTGGCTTCCGAAACATTGGGCGCGGTACGCACGGTGCAGGCGCATGCCCGCGAGCCCTACGAGCGTGGCCGCTTCGAGGCCGCGCTGGACATCTCCGTGGCCACCGCAAAGCGCCGCATCCGCACCCAGTCCTTCGTCACCGCCATCGCCATCGTGCTGGTGTTCGGCGCCATCGTGGCGGTGCTGTGGTCTGGCGCACACGACGTCGTCGACGGCCGCATGACGGCAGGTACGCTGGGCCAGTTCGTGCTGTACGCCTTGATCGGCGGCGGCTCGGTCGGTGCCTTGGCCGAAGTTTGGAACGAACTACAGCGTGCTTCCGGCGGCATGGGCCGTATTGGTGAACTGTTGGCCGAGCGCCCGCAGATCACCGCACCGGCGCAGCCACACCCCCTGCCCTCGCCGGTCCGCGGCGAGATCCGCTTCGAGCAGGTGTCGTTCCATTACCCGCAACGGCCGGATCATCCGGCGCTGGATGATTTCAGCCTGACGGTGGCGCCGGGCGAAACCGTGGCTCTGGTCGGCCCCTCAGGTGCCGGCAAAAGTACGGTGCTGTCGCTGCTACTGCGCTTCCATGACCCGGACAGTGGCAGCCTGCGTCTGGACGGCATTGATCTGCGCGAGCTGGACCCAGCGCAGCTGCGTCAAAGCATTGCCTTGGTACCGCAACAGCCAGCACTGTTTGCCGCCAGCGCCGCCGACAACATCCGTTACGGCCGACTGGAAGCCAGCGACGAGGAAGTTCGTGCAGCTGCCCGGTCTGCCGAGGCCGATGACTTCCTGATGCAGCTACCAGAAGGCTATGCCAGCGACTTGGGCGAACGTGGCGCGCGCCTGTCTGGCGGCCAGCAGCAGCGCGTGGCGATCGCTCGCGCCCTGCTCAAGGACGCGCCGGTATTGCTGCTGGACGAAGCCACCAGTGCACTCGACGCACAGAGCGAACGCGCGGTGCAACAGGCACTGGAACGGCTGATGGCTGGGCGCACGACGCTGGTCATCGCGCATCGCCTGGCAACCGTGCTCAAGGCCGACCGCATTGTGGTGATGGACCATGGCCGGATCGTTGCGCAGGGCACGCATGCTGAACTGTTGGCACAGGACGGCTTGTATGCCGAGCTGGCGCGGCTGCAATTCATAGATTGAGAACACTGCGGTAACGCATCGCTAACAACGCCGGCGGCAAGCTCACGGGGTGGTCGTACTGATGCACTGCGACCACCTTCCCAGCATTGGAGCCGAGCTATGGCATTCCGACAATTTCCAGCGACCACCCGCGATGGCGAAAGCTGCATCGTCATCGAGTTTCTAGATGAGCCCGGCAGCACCGAAGCCAACACCAACCGTCCGCCGCGTTATGAGCTTGCCGATGGCCGGCCGCTGCTGCGTCGTGGCAGCAACCTGTTCAGTGCCGATGGCGAGGTCAGCCTGTCGATGAACCAGCCCTACCGGGCCTGATTCCCAGCTTCTGCAGCGCGCCGTGATCATTACCGGCGCGCATCAGGAAGCCCCGCTGCCGGCTGGCCGGATAATTCTGAATACGCTTTGCCGATCCGGCCTGCGGCTGATCAATTTTTCACCAACCATCTTGACAGCCTTGTGCCCCAAGGGATGCAAGCGATTATCCACATGCTTGCACACACGCCGCTGTGGATTAAGTCGCAGCTGGTGAGACGCAGATGGGGGTGGAGCCCCTTCCCTCTTGGGTGTTCTGGCCACCTCGGCTTTTGTGGGAGCGGCGTAAGCCGCGAAGCTGGTGATCCTGAACCACTATGGCACCTTGGCAACTGCAGTGCGCTACCGGCTTCAGCCAGTGATCTGGCTTCGCGGCTTACGCCGCTCCCACAATTCCCACAGCTCCCACCATTGCTGCAGGCTTAGCGCTCCAGCACCCTGCCTATGCCGCTGCTGTTGATCTCGTCGCTTGCCGCTGAAATCACCTCAGCCGCGTAGGCCTGCACGAAGCCCATGCGGAAGTGGACCTCCCCACTCGGCGTACGCGAGGAATGAATCGAGGCCAGGCTGATGCCATGGCGTTCGAACACATGCAGCAGCTCACGCAATGAACCCGCTCGGTCTTCAGGCAGATGCACGCTCATCGCACTTTGGTCGGTCAGATCCGCAAGCAGGTAACCGACCCGCTCGAAGCTGTAGTTGCCATCGCGCAGGGTCTGCTCATCCACCGCGGCCTTGTTATCGGCCAGATACTGCGTACGGAATGCCGCACGCGCGGCATCATCGCCCTGCCCCACCAGACCGCGCAGCTGCTGCAGTTGCTGCAACAGGTGATCCAATACCTCGCCGGCATGGGGATTGCCGAACTGGATGTCTTCATAGATGGCCGGGTTCAACGACAGGATGCGCGAGATCACCGCCGTATCCAGTTCAAATGCGGCCGAGCGGTACGGCATCAATTCACTCAGCGAGCCCAGCATCGGCGCGTATTCGCGCAGCACGCCGGCCTGGGCCAGGTGCGTGGCATGCACCATCGCCTGCACCAGCGCCATTACCCGGTCGTGGTGCTCGGCAGTGCCACGCACACACTCGGCCTGCAAGGCGATGCACAGTTCATCCAGCCATGCCTGCCAATGCGCATCCAACCGCGCTTCGCAGACCACCATCACCCTGCCCTTCAAGGTCGGTGCCTTGGGCGGCGCAGTCATCGGATGCAGGCCGGCGACCGACGCCTGCGATTCCAGCATCGCCGCGACCGGCTCGGCTTTGATCGAGGTGACATCCAGCCACAGCTTGCCGCGCTCACGCCCGGCCGATTGCCGGATGTAGTCGCGGATCAACGCAGGCGTATGTCGGATCGGTGCCGAGAACAGCAGCACATCGGCCTGTTCCAGCAACTGCTCCGGCGTCTGCGAGTCCACATCGACCGGATCATGACCGATCACCTGCAAGCCCATGCGCGTTTCGAAGAAACCGCGCAGCCAACGTCCAAAGGCACCGCCGCTACCGACGATGCCAATGACCGGACGCAGACTCACGCCAGACGCTCGGCGCGGAAGCGGTAGGGGGTACCCAATGCAGCTGGTGCAGCCGCCAACACGTCAAACTCTTCCACGCCAGTAGCCAGTGTTGCTTCCAGCGCAGCGTGCACGCCAGCGATAGCGCGACTCACGCCGTCCTCGAAGCTATGGCCCTTGAGCAGGAAGGCGACCAGCAGCGACATCAGCACATCACCGGTACCGGCCACATCCACCGGTAGATGCGGCGAGGTCCAACGCCAGATCTGTTCCCGGCCGATGGCCAAGGTCACCAACTCGCCCGGATCACCGGACACCGAATGCGCGATCACCCATTCCGGGCCGCGTTCCAGCAGCTTGCGCGAGGCGGCGATGGCATCGTCCTGCTCCAATGCAGGCATGCCGGTCAGCCGGCCCAGCTCGAAGGCATTGGGCGTTACCAACCAGGCATGCGGCAACAGGCGCTCGATGAAGATCTTTTCCAGCCCCGGCTCAACGTAAGGGCCGGTATGGGTATCACCGATGACTGGATCCAGGCAGTAGCGCAGGTTCGGCGATTGCGGCAGTACTTCGTCCAGCCAATCAGCAAACGCGGCGCCATTGGCGACGCTGCCGAAGTAACCGGAAACCAAGGCACCGGCGCGTTGCGGCAGGCCCCGTTCGGTTGCGCCCTGCAGCAGTTCCGCGAACCAGTCTGCAGGCAGCACACGGCCGCGCAACGTCGCGTAGAACGGCGCGTTGCTGAGCAGCGTGGTGGGAATTTCGGCGACGCGCAGGCCCAGGGCGCGCAGCGGCGGTACTGCCGCGCTGTTGCCGGCATGGCCGTACACAAGCTGGGATTGCACGGAAATCACGTCCACCGGCGACGGCCCATCCGGGCGTTGCCGACGACCGTGCACGAGATGGCTATGGTCGACTTCGTTCATCGCCCTATTCTACGTCCGCAGGACAAGGCGCGACTGCATACGCTTGCGCGCGCAACCAATAGCAGATGGCATAACGAGGTAGTGCCCCGCCAGGGGGCGGCGGGGCGTATAGCCGCACGGCGAGGACGACCCAGGCCGCCGCCACACGGCGGCCCCACACGCCATCAATGGGGACACACAGGACATTAACC
>NZ_JBRRDW010000037.1:0-47080 GCF_056759895.1 Stenotrophomonas sp. STEN038 | reverse complement strand
ATTTGTAGGCTTGCCGGGTCTTGCTGGTGATCTTGCCTGCAGACATGACTGTCTCCCAATGCTACCCCCAACAGAGGCTAGCTCTGTCTAGGAAATCCTGGGAACTCCAGTCATGCACGTTGTGTAGCCCGGTTAAGCGCAGCGCACCCGGGAGGTTGGGTCTCTTGGTGTTTCAGGTTGCTTGCGGACGGCCCCGGGTGCGCTGTGCTTACCCGGGCTACGTTTATGCCGGGCTGCGGCAGTTGCCTGACTGTCTGCTTGGCCGGCCGTCTAAATGAACGGCTTTGCGCTTCAACCGGCTTTTCAACCGTTTCACTCCGCTTTCCGCGCCCGGCAGGCTATCTTTGCCGCGGGTCGCTGGCGACCCATTCATTTCGCGGTGGTTCCGGCCTGGCGCGGTGCGCTTCCGGGGCTGTTGGGTCTTTCAGGAGAGTGAAGTGGCAAAAGTAGGGAAGCGGCGTCTGGGCAGTGTTGTGCGTGGCGTCGGTCGGGTCCTGTTGGCGTTCTTGTGCCTGTGCATCGGTATCTGGGGCGGGTTTGCGCTGTGGTACCAGTTCCCCGGCAATGTGGTGGCCAAGGTCGTGGCGATCCTGGTGTGGTGCGTGCCCAGTATCTGGGCGATCCGCGCGGGCTTCGGCCCAGTGCGGCGCTGGCATTCGCTGGCGGTGTTCGGCGCGCTGTTCGCGGTAATGCTGATCTGGTGGGCGACGCTCGACCCGCAGCAGGACCGGGCCTGGGCCGATGACGTGGCGCAGCCGCTGCATGCGCGCATCGAGGGTGACCGCCTGATCATCGACAACGTGCGCAATTTCCATTGGCGTACCGAAACCGACTACGACGTACGCTGGGAAGCGCGTGAGTACGATCTGTCGCAGGTACAATCGGTGGACATGATCCTGTCCTATTGGATGGGCCCGGCGATTGCGCACACGCTGGTGTCGTTCGGTTTCGCCGATGGCCGCCAACTGGTGTTCTCGCTGGAGATCCGCAAGGAGCAGGGCGAGTCGTTCTCGGCGCTGGGTGGCTTCTTCCGCAAGTTCGAGTCGGTGCTGGTGGCCTCGGATGAGCGCGACATCGTGCTGACGCGCAGCAATGTGCGTGGCGAGGATGTCTATCTGTACCGCCTGCACGGGCTGAGCCGGGACAAGATGCGCGATCTGCTGCGCTTCTACGTCGACCGCGCGCAGCAGCTGGAACAGGCGCCGCGCTTCTACAACACGCTGACCAGCAACTGCACCACGGTGGTGTTCGAGCTGATGCGCCGCATCCAGCCCAACCTGCCGCTGGACTACCGCTTGCTGGCCTCCGGCTATCTGGCCGAGTACGCCGCCGACGTCGGTGGGCTGACCCCGGGCGTGCCGCTGGCGACTCTGCAACAATCAGGGCGTATAACGCTGCGTGCACGCGAAGCGGGCGATGTGGCTGATTTCTCTTCCCGGATACGCGCTGGCGTACCCGGCATTCCCGCACCAGGAACCAACCCATGACCCACACCCCGCAGACATGGATACGCCGGCTGCTGCCGGTGGTCGCGGTAATGGCGCTGCTGCTGTCCAGCGGCTGCGCCATGGTGAAGATGAAAGCGGTGAGCAACACCGATTATGTGATGCTCAAGCGTGGCGACATTCTCAGCACTGGCAAGCTCAGTGCCTTGTCGCAGGAGTCGTTGTCGGTCATTGGCTTGACCGAAAGTGATTGCAGCAAGGACCTGCCCACCTGCCGGCAGACGGTCACCACCAACGATGGCCTGCAGTCCGAGCAGCGCCTGTCCACGTTGGCCGAGCTGTGGATGCAGGAAGCCCTGGCGCTCACCCCAAAGGCCAAAGGCAATGAACCCATCGAGTTGCCGCCGGCAGCCTTGAATGCCTGGCTGGAAACCGCGCGCTACTCCTATTTGTACCTGTTCTTCAGCGGCCGCAGTCCGGCGCAACGCGCCCTGGAAGACCGGCTCACCCAGGTGCGGGATTACTACAACTACGCGACCGAGCAGGCCGCGTCGGTGGTGTTCCAGCGCACCCGCGCGCGGGCCTTGGAAGGCGAGGACATCAACCTGCCGGTGCGGGTGGACGAGTGGACCATCAGTGCGAAGTTCGACCAGCTCAAGCTCGAAGGCGTGCCCAGGCAGCTGGTGGCCGCATCCTCGGTGAGCTTTGCCGGGCTGCGCAGCTCCTACCGTCGCGATGGCTTTGGTGCCGAGCTGGTGGCGATGATGGAAGCGCCCACGCTGGCGCAGGCGATTGAAGTGGAGGAGCGCAAGCAGGATCTGCCGGTCTACAGCGAGATGCCTGCGGTCAACGTGACCGCCGTGCTGAACTTCAGCGGCAATACGCTGGAAGAAATACTGGCAACCCGGCAGGTGCAGTTGGAGGCCTATTCGCCCGACCTCAGCAGCATCCAGATGCGCGGCCAGGAAGTGCCGCTGGCAGCCAACTTCACCGCCGCCTATGGCCTGTGGCTGGCCCAGTCCGGGTTTGCCACCGAGTCACTGCGCACCTTGTTCGGCCGCGGCGAAGGCATCCGCGAGCCGCACATCTACTTGATGCAGCCCTACGATCCGAACAAGCGCATCATCTTCATGCTGCACGGCCTGGCCAGCAGCCCGGAGGCCTGGGTGAATCTTGCCAACGAGATCATGGGCGACGAGGAGATGCGCGAGCATTACCAGGTGTGGTCGGTGTATTACCCGACCAATGCGCCGATCGCCTTGAACCGTTACACCATCAGCAAGGCCTTCAACAGCACGCTGCATCACTTCGACCCGAAGGGCACCGCGCCGGCATCGCATGACATGGTGTTCATCGGCCACAGCATGGGCGGCGTGATTGCGCGCTTGATGCTCAGTGACTCGGGCGATGTGCTGTGGGAAAACACCCGCCAGCGCTACAACCTGCAGGGCGAGCGGCTGGCGCGGGTGGAAGCCAAGCTCGGGCCGGTGCTGCACTTCACCCCGCAGCCGAACGTGGAGCGGGCGATCTTCCTGGCTTCGCCGCACAAGGGCACGGATGCCGCTGGCAACCGGCTCGGCCGTTTGATCGGCAGACTGGTGCGCTTGCCGCTGACCATTCTTGGTGCCTTCGGTGATGCCTTCATGGCGCTGCAGGACCCGGGCGAAACCGATGGCAAGAAGCCCAAGGAGCCGGTGATCACCAACAGCATCGAGAACCTCAAGGCCAGCGATCCCTTCATCGAGGCGTCTTCGGCGCTGCCGATCCAGCCGGGCCTGAAGTACCACTCCATCATCGCCAAGCGCAAAGCCGATGTGCCGACCGCCCAGTCCGACGATGGGCTGGTGCCGTACTGGAGCGCGCATCTGGATGGTGCGCTGTCGGAGAAGGTGATCGAGTCCGGCCACAGCGTGCAGGAAACACCGGAAGCGGTGCTGGAAGTGCGCCGCATCCTGCGCAAGGACCTGCTGGAAGTGGAAGGCGTGGACGCCGCGCACTGAGCCTGCGCCGGGCTGCATGCAGCCCGGGCAAAGGATCAAGCCGGAGATCGTCGCGCAGAGTTGCGACGCAGGAGATTGTTGAGCTGCGTGATCGAACGCTGCTCAGCCGATGCGGCGACCAACCACGGTTGCCAATCCGGCCAACAGCAGCGTCACCGCGAAGCACAGCAGGTAGCCGCTGGTTTCATTGCCGCCAACGGTTGCGGCGAACAGCGAGCCGGAGATCGCCAGCGTCGAGGCGACGGCGATGCCTTCGCTCAGCTGCAGTGCAGAGCTGTTGGCACCTTGCTCGTGCGGCGCCGACAGCGACAAGGTCAGCACCGACAGGCTGGGGTAGATCAGGCCCATGCCCAGCCCGGTCAGCGCCCAGCCGGCAAGCGCCAGCATCAAGGGCACGCCCGGATACAGCGTGAGCACGGAAATCAGCAGGCCTGCCAGCATCAGCCAAGTGCCGGCCTGCAGCATGTGCGTACGCCGCCAGCCGAAGTGCTGGTGGCCTTGCATCCACGAGCCGGAGAACCAGCCCAGCGCACCCAGGCTGAGCGCTGCGCCGGCCCACAGCGGCGACAGGTCACGCTCGCGCTGCAGCAGCAGTGGCAGGAAGGCCTCGGCGCCAAAGAAGGCCGAGGCGGCAATGCCACGCAAGGCAATCACGCTGGGCAGGCCGCGGCGCAGCAGCAAGGTGCCGCTGGGCAGCAGATGACGCGCACAGAAGATCAGTGCAATCACTGCCGCCGTCATCACCGCCAGCGCCTGTGCGCCTTGCAGCTGTCCGCCGATATACAGCAACAGTGCGGCCAGCGCCGTGCCCATCGCCCAGCGCACCACTGGCCGCTGCTCGACATCGCGACGGATGCTGGTTTGGGTACTGCGCAAGGCCGGCAACAGCAGCCAGGCCGCCGGCAAGGCCAACACCGGCACGATGAGGAAGACCCAGCGCCAGCTCAGGTGCTGCACGATCAGGCCGCTCAGGCCGGGGCCGATCAGTGAAGGCACCACCCAGCCGGCGGAGAATGCGGCGAACACTTTCGGTCGCAGCACTTCCGGATAGGTGCGCGCGACCAGCACATACAGTGATACCGAAATCGCGCCGATGCCGACGCCTTGCAGCAGGCGGCCGACGATCAGTACATCCATGCGCGGCGCCAAACCGGCCAGCAACAGGCCAATCAGGAAGCTGCCCAGGCCCAGCCACAAAGGCCGTGCCGGGCCTTGCTGGTCACACATGCGGCCAGCCAGGGTCATGCCGATCACGCTGGTGGCCAGTGCGCCGCCGAAGGCCAGCGCGTACAGGCGCAGCCCGTCCAGAGCCTCGGCCACGCTGGGCATGGCGGCCGCCACGGCCAGCGCTTCGAAGGCGATCAGCGAGATCAGCGCGACCATGCCGAAGGTGGTGGCACGGTATTGCGGGGCGAGGATGGAGGTGCTGGCCGGTGGGGCCGAGGCGATGCTTTGGGAACTCATGATGCGGCGCTGCTGCTTGAGTTGCGGCTGGGGGGCGTGCAGCATCACACCTCAACCATGGTTGAGGTCAAGTGATGTCCACGCGGGAACTGAGTGTAGGTGAAGTGGCCCGGCGCAGCGGTGTTGCGGTGTCGGCCTTGCACTTCTATGAGCGCAAGGGACTGATCCACAGCCAGCGCACGGCCGGTAACCAGCGAAGATTCCAGAGTGATGTGCTGCGGCGACTGGCGCTGATCCAGGCCGCACAGCGGGTGGGCATGCCGCTGCAGGCGGTGGCCGAGCGCCTGGCGGAACTGCCGGAAGGGCGCGCGCCCACAAAGGCTGACTGGGCGAAGATGTCGGCGCGCTGGCGCAAGGAACTGGACGAGCGCATCGCAACGCTGCAGTTCATGCGTGACCAGCTCAGCGACTGCATCGGTTGCGGCTGTCTGTCGCTCAAACGCTGCGGTCTGCTGAATCCGCAGGACGTGCTGGGGCAGCGTGGCGAAGGCCCGCAACGCGTGGGCTAGCGTTGCAAGACGGTATCGGCAAGCTGCCGGGTATCGGACGACACACCAGCAGTGTCTGCTGCCCGGGCCACAGTGCGTGGCCCGGATGGATCAGATTTCCGCTTCGATCGCCGGCATCGCCAGACGCGAGCGGGTCAGTACCATGCCGAGGTTGGCGGTACGGCGGCAGACGAACACCATCACGTAGTCAGGGTAGCGCTTGCCGCGCATGAAGACGTGGATCAGGTTTTCGCTGTTGACGATGATTTCCTGGAAGTAGTGCGCGCCTTCCTGGTCTTCCAGACCGCGTGCGCGGCGGAACATCTGCTCGATGCTGCGGATGTTCGGACCTTGGTACAGATCGGCGGTAGCGGCGGCGACCAGATCCAGCACTTCGCGCGGATGTGAGTCGACGGTGCGTACCGACAGCAGCATGCCGGAGCTGATATCGACGTAGCCGGCGGCCACGCATTCGGGGATGGAGGCGACGGATTGCTGCAGGGTGGTGTCGAGCGACATGGGGGAATCCTTGCGGAAGGGGGAGAAAAAGGGAAAGCGATGCCCGCAGGCCGCAGTGCGGCCCGGCATCACTCAGGGGGTGATCAGTCGCAGGCGCGGATCAGCAGGTTTTCTTCCAGCGCATGCAGCAGGTCTTCCTGCTCCTGCGACTGCACGAAACCCGGATCCAGCGTGCGCAGGCGGCGCAGTGCCTCATTGGCGGTGAGCCCTTCGCGGATCAGCCACGCGGCCAACACCATGCCAGTTCGGCCTAGGCCGGCCAGGCAATGCACCGCGACGACTTCGCCTTCGCGCAGCATCACCTCGATCTTGGCCAGTAGCAGCTTGGCCCACAGCAAGGGTGGTGCACCGCGGTCAACGATGCCCAGGTGATAGCTGCGCAGCCCGTAGGGGGCCAGTCGCTCGGCCGACATCTCGCGTTCGGTCAGGTTGACCAGCACGGTCACGCCCATGCCACGCAGCAACGCCAGATCGTGATCGATGGCGAATACCACGCCGGGCATCGGGCAGCCGGCGAGTTTGCCCGGCACCAGCCAATGGAAGCCGTTTGGGCCGCGCCGTGACGGCGTGGCGGACAGACGGACCGGTGCAGGTGTCGGCATTGGCACTGGCATTGGCATTGGACGAGGCGCTTCCACTGCAGGCGCGGCAGGCGGGCTTGGGGCTTTCTCAGTGATGACAACGGGCGCAGGTGCGACAACGCCATCGGCCAGTTCTTCGGCACGCGCATCCGGCGCCGGCACATGGCAGCTGCCGGTGCGCAGGAACTGCGCCAGCACCGGGTGTTGCCCGCTATTGGCGAAGAAGGCATCCACCGGCGCATCAACCTGCACCTTGCCGCCGGCCAGCAGGATCACCCGCGAAGCCAGACGTCGGGCCTGACCTTGATGGTGCAGGCTGACCAGGCAGCAGTGGTTGGCAGACAGACGTTCAATCAGCGTGAGCACTGCTTGGGCATCAGCCGGCTCCAGCTCACTGGTCGGCTCGTCGATCAACAGCAGCGCGCTACCGCTGAAGGCGGCGCGCAGGATGGCGACCTGGCGGGCGAGTCCGCGCGGTAGATCGATCACCCTGTGCTGCAGATGTGCGGCCACCGCAGTGGCGCCCAGCGCTTGCAGGCGCGCGTCGATTTCTTCGCGCAATGACTGCGGCTTGTTACCCGATTGCGGGCGCAGCGCAGCGCTGAGGTTCTCCAGCACGCTGAAGCCAAGCTCGCGTGCATGCTGTTGCACCAGTACCGGCGGCTGCGTTGCAGCCTCCAGTGGCGCGCCCTGGAACAGCAGCGTGCCCCAGCGCTCGCCATGCGCGTTGCTCTGGCCGGACAAGGCCTGCAGCAATGAAGACTTGCCGGTGCCACCCGGGCCCATCAACACCACGATGCCGGGACCGCTGATGTTCAGATCAATGCAGGCCAACACGGTGCGTTGGCCACGGCTCATGCCCCAGCCTTGCAGCTGCAGCAACGGGGTAGGGGAGTTATGGACTGGCAAGGACGTCACTCTGCCCGTCGCAAGCCACGTTTCTGAGGCCTGCGCGGAATTGGAAAGGCGGTCAGTATGGTTTGTGTTAATTCCATGTCAATTTGACTTTGTGATGTGCGCGGGCAGGGCGCATCAGCCGTGCAGGCTGCGACGTGATCGCAGCTGCGGGGTCATATCAAATTGATTGGGAAAGGAAATGCGTGCTTTTCCAGCAGCATTTCCAACGAGATTTGCAACGGCGAATACGGCGCTGAAACAACAAACAAGACGATGCCTATTGTTTCGGCGGGATTCAGAAATTTCGCTCGAAGCGAACGTTTCCCGCACCTGCATCCGCGCTTATCTGCAGATCCACGCGCAGTTGATCGCGTGGATTCGCGTCGAGCACACCGATCAGATCGGTATAGGAACCGGTACGCACCGCACGCAAGTCAATCTGTTGGCGCTTGCCGGAAAGGTCTGTGGCGATGGCTTGTACCTTGCCTTCGGCTGGAAGTTCTTCGCCTTGTTCCAGTTGTCGTAGTGCAACCACCAACAGTGCGCGGTCGGCTTCGCGTTGCACCTGGTAGCTGCGGGCGACTGCGTCATTCATGGCCAGCGTTGGCAGCAGGTTGTAGTGCACGCGCAGCTTGCCGAGGTCAGCGTGGCTGGGTTGCGCTTGTTGGATGATGGCTGCGCGCGGGGAGGGTTCCGCGGAGCAGGCGGCAAGGGTGAGCAGCAGGGTGGAGGACAGCGTTAGGGCGAACCGGGGCATGGTGGAGCTCCTGGGCTGCGGTGTTTGTTGATGGATGAGGGCTTCAAGATTGCTTGAAAGCTACAAGGCTTCGCCTTGCTCCCCAACCCCCGCTCCGCGCCCCGGCACTTGCGCCAGCGCAAGGGCGTTCGATGGGCAGCGAACCGGTGGTTCGCAAGCTGCCCCTCTCACCCCACAAGGGGAGAGGGGCTTGGTATTGCTTGCGACTGGCAGCGTTCTTGCTGCTCAATCGTTCGCAGCAGAAAGCTCCTTGCCGCGCTTGGCTGCCGCATCAATGGCTTTCGCGGTCAGTGCTTCAAAGCCGCCGGCCTGGAAGGTTTCGATGGCCGCCTGGGTTGTGCCGCCCGGGGAAGTCACGCGGCGGCGCAGTTCGGCCGGGGCTTCGCCGGCTTCGGTCAGCATGCGTGCGGCACCGAGGACGGTATCCAGTACCAGCATGCGGGCCGCGTCCGCCGGCAGGCCTTGTTCCAGTGCTGCGGCTTCCATCGCTTCGGCGAGCAGGAATACATAAGCCGGGCCGCTGCCGGAGACAGCGGTTACAGCGTCCATCAGTCCCTCGCTCTCGATCCAGACGGTGCGGCCGGCGCTGGCAAGGACCTGCTCGGTCTGCGCGCGCTGGGCGGCGGAGACGCGTGGGTTGGCGAACAGGCCGGTGACGCCGGCACCGAGCAGGGCGGGGGTGTTGGGCATGGCGCGGACGATGGCCTGGTCGCCACCCAGCCAGCGTTCGAGCTGCGCAGCGGTGATGCCGGCGGCGATCGAGGCGACCACCGGCTGCTGTGCGGCGGCGACGGGACTCAAGGCCTCGCAGACGGTACGCATCACCTGCGGCTTGACCGCCATCAACCACAGCCCGGCATGAGCGGCGGCGGCTTCGGCCGCGTTGTAGGTATGCACGCCGAAGTCCTGCGCCAGTGCCTCGCGCAGGGCGGCGACCGGCTCGGCGACATGGATGCGGTTGGCGGCCATGCCGCGTCGCAGCAAACCGGCGATCAGGCTGCGCGCCATGTTGCCGCCGCCGATGAAGGCGATATCAGTGTCCGGGAGCTGGGTGTCGGGGAGGTCTGCGTACGGGCTGCTGGTCATCAATCCAATCTCGGTGCAATCAAGGGGAGGGGCGTTGGCCGAACAAGGCGGTGCCGACCCGGACCATGGTCGAGCCGGCGGCGATGGCTTCGGCAAAGTCACTGCTCATGCCCATCGAAAGTGTATCGACCTGCGGGTGTTGCGCGGCCAGGTCGGTAAACAAGGCCTGCATGCGTGCGAACGCGGCTTGCCGTTTAGCTGCTTCAGGGAAGGGGGCAGGGATCGCCATCAGCCCGCGCAGCCAGAGCCGTGGCTCATTGGCAATGGCATCGGCCAGCGCGGCGACCTGCGCCGGGGCGCAGCCATGCTTGCTGTCCTCATCGTCGATGTTGACCTGGATCAGCACGTTGAGGGGGGGCAAAGCGGCCGGGCGGTGCTTGGCCAGGGCGCTGACCAGCTTGGTCCGGTCCACCGTCTGCACCCAGTCGAAGACCTGGGCGGCCAGCTCGGCCTTGTTGGACTGCAGGTGGCCGATCAGGTGCCACTCCAGGCCCAGTTCGGCCAGTTCGGTGATCTTGGCGGCTGCCTCCTGCACATAGTTTTCACCAAAGGCGCGCTGTCCTTGGGCGGCCAGAGCGGCCACCGCAGCGGCCGGCTGCAGCTTGGACACGGCCAGCAGGCGGACTGCCCGGGAGGGGCTGGAAGCAGCGTCGATCTGCTGCCGGAGGGTGGCCAACGACACGGTTTGCAAAGCATCTACCTCTTACGTGGGAAGGCTTATACTGCCCGCTAGGGGAAACACCTTACATATACTCGCAACGCAGGGGACAGAGCGCGTATGGACATCGCTGAACTTTTGGCGTTCTCGGTCAAGAACAAGGCCTCGGACTTACATCTTTCCGCCGGCCTGCCGCCGATGATCCGTGTGGACGGTGACGTCCGCCGCATCAACATCCCGGCCCTGGACCACAAACAAGTGCACGCGCTGGTGTACGACATCATGTCGGACAAGCAGCGGCGTGATTACGAAGAGTTCCTCGAGGTCGACTTCTCGTTCGAGATTCCCTCGCTGGCGCGCTTCCGTGTCAATGCGTTCAACCAGAACCGTGGTGCCGGTGCGGTGTTCCGTACCATTCCCTCGGAAGTGCTGACGCTGGAAGACCTGGCCTGCCCGCCGATCTTCCGTGAGTTGATCGAGCAGCCGCAGGGGCTGATCCTGGTCACCGGCCCGACCGGTTCGGGCAAGTCGACCACGCTGGCGGCGATGATCGACCACATCAACAAGAACGAATACGGTCACATCCTCACCGTCGAGGACCCGATCGAATTCGTGCACACCTCGCAGAAGTGCCTGATCAACCAGCGCGAAGTGCACCGTGACACGCACGGCTTCAACGAGGCCCTGCGCTCGGCCTTGCGTGAAGACCCGGACATCATCCTGGTCGGCGAATTGCGTGATCTTGAGACCATCCGCCTGGCACTGACCGCGGCAGAAACCGGTCACCTGGTGTTCGGCACCCTGCATACCAGCTCGGCGGCCAAGACCATCGACCGTATCATCGACGTGTTCCCGGCTGGCGAAAAGCCGATGGTGCGCTCGATGCTGTCCGAGTCGCTGCGTGCGGTGATTTCGCAGGCACTGCTCAAGCGCGTCGGCGGCGGCCGCGTGGCCTCGCACGAAATCATGGTGGCAACACCGGCGATCCGTAACCTGATCCGCGAAGACAAGGTGGCGCAGATGTACTCGT
This sequence comes from Stenotrophomonas sp. STEN038, assembly GCF_056759895.1. Taxonomy (NCBI): domain Bacteria; kingdom Pseudomonadati; phylum Pseudomonadota; class Gammaproteobacteria; order Lysobacterales; family Lysobacteraceae; genus Stenotrophomonas; species Stenotrophomonas sp. STEN038. Next base: position 36,155 of record NZ_JBRRDW010000037.1, on the reverse strand, counting down.
CCATCCAGACCGGCCAGCAGGTGGGCATGCAGACGCTGGATCAGAACCTGCAGGATCTGGTCAAGCGCAGTCTGGTCACGCGCAACCAGGCCAAGGAATACGCCAAGGACAAGCGTCTGTTCGAGTAATTCCAGGTTTCGGGATTAGAGATTCGGAATTCGGGATTCGCAAAAGCCGGAATCGACGGGGCGCCGTGGAGTCATCCCACGCCCTGTCCCGGCTCTCCATCGGGAGCCAGACATGAGCACTATTGATTTCACCTCGTTCCTCAAACTGATGGCGCACCAGAAGGCGTCGGACCTTTTCATCACCGCCGGCATGCCGCCGTCGATGAAGGTCAACGGCAAGCTGTCGCCGATCACCCAGACACCGCTGACGGCGCAGCAAAGCCGCGACATGGTGCTCAACGTGATGACGCCGTCGCAGCGCGAGGAGTTTGAAAAGACCCACGAATGCAACTTCGCCATCGGCGTCTCCGGCGTGGGCCGTTTCCGTGTGAGCTGCTTCTACCAGCGCAACCAGGTGGGCATGGTGCTGCGTCGCATCGAGACGCGCATTCCCACCGTGGAAGAGCTGAACCTGCCGCCGGTGGTCAAGACGCTGGCCATGACCAAGCGCGGCATCATCCTGTTCGTCGGCGCCACCGGTACCGGCAAGTCGACTTCGCTGGCCGCAATGATCGGTTACCGAAACCAGAACTCGACCGGCCACATCATCACCATCGAAGACCCGATCGAATTCGTGCACAAGCACGAAGGCTGCATCGTCACCCAGCGCGAAGTCGGCATCGACACCGACAGCTGGGAAGCAGCACTGAAGAACACCCTGCGACAGGCGCCGGACGTGATCATGATCGGCGAAATCCGTACCCGCGAGGGCATGGACCACGCGGTGGCATTTGCAGAAACCGGCCACCTGGTGCTGGCCACGCTGCACGCCAACAACGCCAACCAGGCGATGGACCGCATCATCAACTTCTTCCCGGAAGATCGCCGCAATCAGCTGCTGATGGATTTGTCGCTGAACCTGAAAGGCGTGGTCGCACAGCAGCTGGTGCCGACCCCGGACGGCAAGAGCCGCCGGGTGGCGATGGAAATCCTGCTGGGCACGCCGCTGGTGCAGGACTACATCCGCGACGGCGAAGTGCACAAGCTCAAGGAAGTGATGAAGGATTCCGTGCAACTGGGCATGAAAACCTTCGATCAGAGCCTGTTCGAGCTGTACCAGGCCGGCGAGATCAGCTACGACGACGCCTTGCGTTACGCCGATTCGCAGAACGAAGTGCGCCTGCGCATCAAGCTGTCGCAGGGCGGCGACGCCAAGACTTTGTCGCAGGGTCTGGATGGCGTGGAGATTGCCGAGGTTCGCTGAGTCTGGCTGGTTTGGTTGTTTGAAAAGCCGCTCCTTTTGGGGGCGGCTTTTTTGTTGGGGGGAGGGGGGAAGATCAAGAGCACCCCTCCCGAACCCTCCCCTTCGCTACGCGAAAGGGAGGGGCCAAGGCCGAGCGAAAGCGAAAGCCGAAGCCGAAGCCGAAGCCGAAGCCGAAATCTTGGCGGAGGCCGCTCTTCTCCCTCCCTTTCGCGTAGCGAAGGGGAGGGCCGGGGAGGGGTGCTTTTGCTTTTGCTTACAGCTCGCGCTCAAACCATCACCATCCAGGCAAATTACCGCCCCATCCAAGCAGGCCCAATCGCCGTAATCTTCACCATCACCGGGCAATCCTCCCGGTGCGCGCCCGGCAGATACCCCAGGCTCATCAAAAATTCCCCGGTGATCTCGCCACCGGTAAACCGGAAGGTCTTCTTGAACAGCTTCACCCAGTCCGCCTTGGGCAACGGGTGATGCGCATCCAGCCACTCGGCGAAGCTGCCATGCGATGCACGCAGGCCCTGGATTACCTGCGCGTTGTGGATCGCCGCTGCCACCTTGAGCCGGTTACGGATGATGCTGGCATCGGCCAGCAGGCGGGCGATATCCGCCTCGCCATAGGCCGCCACCGCGTCCACGTCGAAGCCGCTGTAGGCGCTGCGGAAGCCTTCGCGCTTGCGCAGGATGGTTTCCCAGCTCAGGCCGGCCTGGTTGATTTCCAGTAGCAGGCGTTCGAAGAGCTCGCGTTCGTCGCGCTGCGGGAAGCCATACTCGTTCTCGTGGTACGGCCCGTGCACGGGGTGGCCCGGGGCGAAATCACAGTAGTAGGTCATGGGCGTCTCCGCGTTAAGGAAGCCCCGATTATCGCCCCTGCGAAGCGTCAGGCAGCCGCAGCCGGTAGAATGCAGACATGTCTGCGTTGTCGCCACCTCTTTCCAATCACCTGCTGGTGGCTTTGCCATCGCTGGTCGACCCCCAGTTCGCGCGTAGCGTGGCCTTGATCTGCCAGCACGACGAAAACGGCGCCATGGGCGTCGTGGTCAACCAGCTCTCCGATTTCACCCTGGGCGATGTGTTCGCGCAGATGGCGATCGATACCGACGATGGCGACCTGCGCGCCGTGCCGGTGCTCAATGGCGGGCCGGTGCACACCGAGCGCGGTTTCGTCATTCACGATGATGCCCGCGCGTGGGATTCCAGCCTGAAGGTGGGCGATGGCCTTTACCTGACCACGTCCCGCGACATCCTCGAAGCCATGGCCCGTGGCGAAGGCCCGCGCAATGCCCTGGTCACGCTCGGCTGTGCCGGCTGGAGTGAAGGCCAGCTGGAGCAGGAGCTGGCGGAGAACAGCTGGCTGACCGTGCCCGCCGACGCTGCCGTGCTGTTCGACACACCGCTGGACGAACGCTGGCAGTTGGCCGGCGCGCGCATCGGCGTTGATCTGTTCCTGGTCACCGGATACAGCGGCCGTGCTTGAGTCCAACACACTTTCCACCAGCAGCACGGTACTGGGCTTCGATGTCGGCTCGCGCCGCATCGGCGTTGCCATTGGCAGCTCGCTGGGCGTCGGCGCGCGTGCGATCGCGGTCGTCGATGTGCATGGCAATGGCCCGGACTGGAACGCACTGGACAAGCTGCACAAGGAATGGCGGCCGCAAGGCATGATCGTCGGCGATCCGCTCACCCTGGAAGGCGAAGACCAGCCCAACCGCAAGCGCGCGCACGCCTTTGCCAGGCAACTGCAGCAGCGCTACAAGGTGCCGGTATTGCTGGTGGATGAGCGTTCCAGCTCGGTCGAGGCCGCGCAGCGCTTCGCCGTGGAGCGCGCCGAAGGCCGCAAGCGTCGCCGCGATGCCGCCAACCTCGACGCCGTTGCCGCCGCCGTCATCATCGAGCGCTGGTTGTCGGCGCCGCACGAAGCCACCCCTATTTCCTGACTGTCGAAGACCCTGCCATGACCGCTTCGCAACTTGATGCCCAAGGACGCCTGCGCCACCTGCTGACCCTGGATGGGTTGCCGCGGGAAACCCTGCTGCAGCTGCTCGACCGTGCTGGCCAGATCCGCGATGCCGCGGTCGGCCGCATCAACAACAAGCGCGCGGTGCTCGCCGGTACCGGCGTCTGCACCCTGTTCTTCGAGCCCTCCACCCGCACCCGCAGCTCGTTCCAGCTGGCGGCGCAGCGGCTGGGTGCTGACGTATTGAATTTCGATGCGTCCACGTCATCCGCGCGCAAGGGCGAGACCGCCTGCGACACGCTGAAGAATCTGGAGGCGATGGGCGTGCGTGGTTTCATCGTGCGCCACCCGGACGATGGTGCGGTGGCCGAACTGGCTGGCGTGGCCGGCGAAGGCACCGCCCTGATCAATGCTGGCGACGGCCGCAGCGCGCATCCGACCCAGGGCCTGCTCGACATGCTGACCCTGCGCCAGGCCAAGGGCAGCGATTTCTCCAAGCTGAAAGTGGTGATCGTCGGCGACGTAAAGCACTCGCGTGTTGCGCGTACCGATCTGCAGGCGATGCGCACCCTGGGCGTCGGCGAGATCCGCGTCTGCGGCCCGCAATCGCTGCTGCCGGAGGATGGAATCCTTGATGGCTGCGTGGTCGGCCATGATTTCGACGCAATGCTGGAAGGCGTTGATGCGCTGATGATGCTGCGTCTGCAACGCGAGCGCATGGAAGAAGGCCTGGTGCCATCGCTGGAGCAGTACCACGCGCAGTACGGCCTCAACAGCGAGCGCCTGAAGCGCGCGGCCAAGGACGCAGCGGTGCTGCACCCGGGCCCGATCAACCGCGGCGTGGAAGTCACCGACGAAGTGGCCGATGGTCCGCAGTCGTGGGTGCTGCGCCAGGTCGCCAATGGCGTCGCGGTGCGCATGGCCGTGCTGGAAACCCTGTTGGGCTGAGTTGGCAGCGGCAGGGCATTGACCCTGCCGGTGCTGTTGACCTTGCGCTTGCAGGCAACACCGTGGAGCAACAAGTATGGATGCGAATGTGAAAGCTGGGCCGGTGCGCTGGGACCTGCTGACGATGTTGGTGTTGCTGGCGCTGGCCGTGGTGATCTGGTTGCCTGCGCTATGGACCCCGTTCTGGGGTGACGACTACGTGTTTCTGCATGCGGCGCGCTTGGCCAATCTGGCCAGCCAGCCGTGGTCGGAAACCTTCTGGCCAGTGCAGCCGGAACTGTTCTGGCGGCCACTGTCGCAGACGGCGTGGTGGCGTGTGGTTGAGAGTGTGATGGGCGGCAACGTGCTGGTCGCACACTCGGTCATGCTCGTGCTGCAGTTGCTGGCCGCGCTTGGCGTTGGCGTATTGGGACTGACCATCGCACGCGTTGCCGGCTGGCCGGCGCGCTGGGCGGTGGCGGGTTTGAGCGCGGGTTTCTATGGTGTGCTCGCCGTCAGTCTGCTGACGGTGCATTGGGTTGCCGCAGCCAACAGCCCGCTGTTGGTGCTGTTCACCACGCTGCTGCTCGCAGCATGGTTGGCAGCCTCCACTGCGACTGCACGCAAACGACTGTTGTTGCTGGCAGCGGTGCCGTGTCTGCTGGTTGTCGCCTTGCTCAGCAAGGAGTCGGCGATCCTGATGCCGGTGCTGATGCTGATCTGCAGCGTGTTCGCCGGCGCGCGTTTGCGCCGTGGCGAATGGTTGGTTCTGCTGTCATGCGTCGTGCTGGCTGGTATCTGGTTGTTGCTGCGGCAGAAAGCCACGCTGCCTCCTGCGCCGGAGTACGCCTACGGTTTTGGTGGCAACCTGATCAAGAACGGTGCGTCGTTCGGTGCGTGGTTGCTCAACGTGCCACGTGAGGCACTGCGCATGGTCGCCACCGGCGAGATGCTGAAGGGCGCCGCCTGGGCGCTGCTGGCAGCCTTGCCGGTTGTGCTCGGCTGGGTGCTGGCTGCATCCAAGGGTGGCTGGCGGCGTTTGGATCGTCGCCAATGGATGTTGCTGGTGGCGTTTGCCGTTGTCGCCTATGCGCCTTACTTCCCGCTGGTCTGGAACAGCTACGAGTACTACGCCGCGATCTCCGCGATCCTGCCGGCCATCGTGCTGGCGCGATTGCTGCAAGGGCGCCGGGTCGCTGTGCTGGTAGCGGTGCTGATGGCGCTGTCGTGCTGGATATCGGTGGCCGGAACGCGCTGGCTGGATCACCCGGGTCTTATCGGTCGCGCGCGCTGGGCGGAAGCATCCGTACAGCAGTTGGCCGCGCAGCAGCTGAAGGCCCCGTTGTGGGTGCATGTGGCTGATGACCAGCGTTTCTATGCGATTGGTCTGCATGGTCTGGCATGGCGGCTGGATGTGCCGTTGGAGCAGATCCACGCGGTGGATGCCTGCCCGTCGAGCGGATCGGGTACCTGTCTGGAAATGGATGCCAAAGGGCGTTGGAGCCATCATCCGGTAGCGCCTTGAGCCGCAGGTTCGGTGCAGCTTCTGCAAGCAGGTTGGGATTGCGTGATGCCCCACTGTAGAGCCGAGCCATGCTCGGCTGGGGTGTTACCGGGAAAGCCTCTGCCGAGCATTGCTCGGCACTACGCGGGGTTTGCTTGTAAGGCCTCTGCCGAGCATGGCTCGGCACTACGCTGCTACGGTTTTCCTGTCTGGCGCTTGCGTTGGTAGCAGGGCTTTGGCCTGGGCATGCTCGCCTTTCAGATTCAGGGCATTGGCCTCCTGTACGGAAGCACGCAATTCCTTGCCCAGCGCTGGCTCACCGGGCTGCGAGTAGATCTGTGTGGTGCTGAGCGTGACCGGATCGACGGGCTCGTCGGCAAGTACGTTGGCGCACGCCAACGCCAGGGCAATACAAAGCAGATAACGCATACGTCCCCCGCGCAGCGATGTGGAGGCCAGCGTAGCCGGAGCCGCGGCGAATCGGTAGGGGGCTGCGGTGCAGGCGCTCAGCTGCGCGGCGCCATTTCCAGGATTGCCAACTGCTGCTGTGCTTCTTCATTGCCAGCTGCGGCAGCGGCCTGCACCTGGGCCAGGTCCGGGTGTTGCACTACCAGCAACGGGTACTCGCATTCGGGGCAGGCGTATTCGGTCTGCTCGTCGTGCAGCTCCATTTCCATCTGCCGTGAGCTGCCTTTCCATTCGCAGGCGGGGCAGTTGTGCAGCTCTTCGCGCCAGCCGGTCTGGTAGTAGTCGTTTACGGTGATGGTCATGGGCAGGGCCTGAAACAAGGGCGGTAAATGTAGCCCGGGTAAGCGGAAGCGCACCCGGGAGTTCTTCGCGGAAAGCCCCGGGTGCGCTGGCGCTTACTCGGGCTACGGTTTTGCAGTCAGTGCAGCAGCACCAGCGTGGCCAGGCCGAGGAAGGTGAAGAAGCCCATCGAGTCGGTGACCGCGGTCAGGAAGATGCCGCTGGCCAAGGCCGGATCGAAACCCAGCCGCTTCAACGTCAACGGCACCAGTACGCCGGCCGATGCGGCAAACAACAGATTGAAGGTCAGCGCGATCGCGATAACCAGCGACAGCCCGGGCATGTGGAACCAGGCCAGTACGATCAGGCCAAGCACGGTCCCCAGCACCACGCCGTTGAGCAGGGCGACGCGCAGTTCTTTCCACAGCAGGGTGCGCGCATTGGAGGCGCCGACCTGACCCAGCGCGAGACCGCGGATCATCAGCGCCAGCACCTGCGTACCGGCGTTGCCGCCAAGGCCGGCGACGATTGGCATCAGCACTGCCAGCGCGACCAGCTTGTCAATGGTGCCTTCGAAATGACCGACCACGCTGGAGGCGAGGAAGGCGGTGCAGAGGTTCACCGACAGCCACATCAGGCGCCGGCGCATGGCGCGCCAGACCGGGCTGAACAGGTCTTCGTCCTCGTCCAGACCGGCCGCGCCCAAGGCCTGGTGATCGGCCTGGCCACGGATGATGTCGACCACGTCATCGATGGTGATGCGGCCGATCAGGATGTTGTTGTCATCCACTACCGGTGCCGAGACCCAGTCATGATCGGAGAACTGGCGGGCCACTTCGTCGGCGCTTTCACCCACGTCGATGGCCGGTTGTTCGTCGTCGATCAGGCGGTTGATCGGGGTGGTGTCTTCGTGGGTGACCAGCGAAGCCAGCGAGAGCCGGCCCAGATACTGGTGGCGACGGCTGACCACGAACAGATGATCGGTGTGGTCGGGCAGTTCGCCGCGCAGGCGCAGGTAGCGCAGCACCACGTCGACGTTGACGTCGGCACGCACGGTGACCACGTCCGGATTCATCAAGCGGCCGGCGGTGTCTTCCGGGTAGGACAGCACCTGCTCCAGCCGCTCGCGGTTCTCGCGGTCCATCGACTTGAGTACTTCGTCGATGACGGTATCGGGCAGGTCCTCGACCAGATCGGCAAGGTCGTCGATGTCCAGATCTTCGACGGCGGCGATGATTTCGTCCGCGTCCATGTCCGCCAGCAGGCTTTCGCGCACGTCTTCACCGACATGCACCAGCACCTCGCCGTCGTCCTCGGGGTCGACCAGCCCCCACACCACTTCGCGCTTGCCGGGCGGCAGCGATTCAAGCAGGTTGCCGATCTCGGCCGGCGACAAGGTGTTGACCAGGCGACGCACCGGGCCCAGACGGCCGCTGTCCAACGCATCGGAAAGCAGGCGCAGCTGGCGTGCGGTCTTGTCGTGGCGTACGGCTTCGGCCATGCGCAGCTCCCGGTATGGTGATGGCCGCTGTCCGTGGCGACTGGGCGCCAACGGCGGTGTTTAGCCCGCCATTATCACGCGCGACGCGCGGGCTTGCATACAACCGTTGCGCCCGGAATCAGTTTCCCGCGCTGCCGGTGATCCAGCGTTCAATGCCGCGGCGGTCGCGTGCAGCCAGCAATTGCGGGGCCTGCAGGCGCAGCTCGGCCAGGTTCACTTCGCGGATGGCGCGCCGCACTTCCAGCAAAGTGGCCGGGTGCAGACTGAACTCGGTCAGTCCCAAGGCCAGCAACAGGGCTGTCATGCGCGCGTCACCTGCCATTTCACCGCAGACCGCCACCGGCGTGTCATGCCGCCGCGCGGTTTCGATCACCTGGTACAGCAACCGCAGTACCGCCGGATGCAGGGGTGAATACAGCTCGGCCACGGCGTCATTGTTGCGGTCGGCGGCGAGCAGGTACTGGACCAGATCGTTGGTGCCGATCGACAGGAAGTCGACCTGGTCGATGAAGGTTTCCAGTGCGATTGCGGCGGCCGGCACTTCGATCATCGCACCGACCGGAATGTTCTCCGCCACCTCATGGCCGTCATTGCGCAGGATCGCGGCCAGCCGTGACAGGCGTCGCCGTACCGCCATGATTTCCTCACGGGTGGTCAGCATCGGTACCAGGATGCGCAGCGGGCCGTAGCCGGAGGCACGCAGGATCGCCCGCAGCTGGGTGTCGGAGACTTTGGGGCGGGCCAGTGACAGGCGTACGCCACGCAGGCCCAGGGCAGGGTTTTCTTCGCTGCTGAGTACCAGACCGGTGCGGTCGGCCTTGTCGGCGCCCAGGTCCAGGGTGCGGATGGTGACCGGACGGCCGCTCATGCCCAGCACGGTGTCGCGGTAAACGCGGAACTGTTCTTCTTCGTCAGGCAGCTGGTTGCGCTGCATGAACAGGAATTCGGTGCGGTACAGGCCCAGGCCACGGGCACCCAGCGCATGCGCCTGGGCCACGTCGTCATGCGACTCGGCATTGGCCAGCAGGGTGATTTCCGCGCCATCGAGGGTGCGGGTAGGCTTTGCCCGCAAACGGCCGAGCTCGCGTTGTTCACGGGCCAGTTCGCGTTGGCGCAGGCGGTACTGGCGCAGATCGTCCGGGGCTGGATCGACCACGATCTCGCCGCTGACGCCGTCCAGTATCAATACATCGCCATCGCTGACTTTCTGCAGCACCGCGGTCGCAGCCACCACCAGCGGCATGTGCAGGCTGCGGGCGAGGATGGCGCTGTGCGAAAGCACGCTGCCGGCACTGCTGACGATGCCGACCACGCCCTGTGCCTGCAGCTGCGCCAGTTCCGATGGAGCGACGTTCTCGCAGACCAGGATCTCGCCGGCCAGCCCTTTCATGGTGGTGGTGCGCTTGTGCAGGAAGGACTGGATGCGCCCGATCACATGGTCCAGGTCGTCCATCCGGCTTTTCAGGTAGGCATCTTCCATGCCCTCGAATACCTTGGCCAGGCGGTCGCGCTGGATGCGCAGGGCGTGGCTGGCGCTGTAGCGCTTGCTGCGCACCAGTTCGTCCAGCGCGGTCAGCAGTTCGGGGTCGTCCAGCAGCATGGCGTGCAGGTCGAGGAATTCGCCCACTTCCGCCGGCAGCGCGCCCTGCAGGCGGGTCCGCAGCTCGCGCATTTCCTGGCGCGCTGCATCGGTGGCACGGTGCAGCCGTTCCAGCTCGTGTTCCACCGCAGCGGCGGCGACGCGCTTTTCACCAATATCCTGCACGTGCGGCAGGCGTACGCGGGCACGGCCGAGCGCGCTGCCACGGGAAGCGGGCAGGCCCGATAAACGGGTCATTGCTGCCGGCTCCACACGATGGCTGCAGCTGCGCGCGCGGCCTGTGGCATCAGCTGTCCTCGTCGAAACGACGCTCGAACAGCGCAGCAACTGCCTCCAGTGCGGCCGCTTCGTCTTCGCCGTCCACGCGCACCGTTACCGGCGTGCCTTGGGCGGCGGCCAGCAACATCACGCCCATGATGCTCTTGGCGTTGACCTCGCGGCCCTTGGCCACGAGCGTGGCGTTGGAGCGGAAGGCGGACATAACCTGCACCAGTTTGGCGGTGGCCCGGGCATGCAGCCCCAGCCGGTTGGAAACCATGAGTTCTTGTTCAAGCATCGTCGGTGATGACTCCATTGCGAGCGCCCGCCGCCGCAGTGGCGGGCAGTTGGTCCAATCCCTGTTCCGGATAGTTCATTACCCGCAGCAACATCGCCAGACTCAATCCCGATACGCGCTTGGTGGGCGTGCCCAGGCGCGCCAGTTTGCCGGCAAGATTGCTCGGGCTGGCGCCATACAGATCGGTCAGTATCAACACGCCGCCGTCACCTTCCACCCGTCGCATCGCCGCCGAAGCGGCAGGCAGCAGGGCATCCAGGTCGGCGTCGAAAGGCACTTCAAACGCTTCTGTTTTCAGCGGCAATTGCCGCAACAAGGCAGTCGTCACTTCCAGCAGGGAAGTGCCGACACCGGTATGAGTAACTAGAAGAATGCCGCAGGTCATCCCTGAACGTTAACAGGTCAGGGTGAGTCCGCGATAGCGCTTAAAACTGTCTTCTGTGTGCCATTCAGGGCATGCGCAGTGAACGCGCATGCGCCCCGTCAATCCTGTTCGCGATGAAAGGTGGCCACGTCCTGCCAGCCCTGCTCACGGGCATGCCGGGCAAGGCGCTCGGCCAGGTAGACCGAGCGGTGTTTGCCGCCGGTGCAGCCGAAGGCGACGGTGACATAACTGCGGGTCTCGCTGCCCAGCTTGGGCAGCCAGGTGTCGAGCAGATCCTGCAGTTGGGTGACGTAGCGCACCACATCGGGTTGCTCGTCCAGATACTCGCGGACTTCACGGTCGCGTCCGGTCAGCGAACGCAGTTCCGGGTCCCAGTGCGGATTGGGCAGGACCCGCGCGTCGAAGACGAAGTCGGCTTCGGCCGGCACGCCGCGCTTGTAGGCGAACGACTCGAACAGCAACGACAGTTTGCTCTCGTGGCTGAGGGCGAACTCGGTGATCACCCGGCGGCGCAGCTGGTGTACGTTGAGCCGGGTGGTATCGATGATGGCATCGGCTTCGCGGCGCAGTGGCGCGGTCAGCTCGCGTTCGCGGCTGATGGCCTCCGGCAGCGACAGGCCGAGATGGCTCAGCGGATGGCGGCGACGGGTATCGGCATAGCGGGCAAGCAAGGTGTCGTCGTCGGCTTCGAAGAACAGCAGGCGCACGTCAATGCCGTAGTTCAGCGCGGTTTTGCGCCATGTGGATAGTTGGCTCAGGTCGCTGCGGCCACGCACGTCGATGCCAACCACCAGTCGCTGCGGACGGGCTTCCTCGCGTTCGCCGAGCACGCCGCGCACGAATTCCGGCAACAGGTTTACCGGGATATTGTCCGAGCAGTAGTAATCCAGGTCTTCAAAGGTCTTCAACGCCACCGACTTGCCCGAACCGGACAGGCCGCTGACGATGATCAGTACCGATGCGGGGTGCGCACTCATGAACTACGTTGCTCCAACAGATTGCTATGGCGGGCGATGAACATCGCCGCCGGGTCGATGCCCTTGGTGCGCAGGATATGCAGGCGGGTGGCAGCCTCGGTCAGCACGGCCAGGTTGCGCCCGGGCATCACCGGCAGGGTGATCAGCGGCACGTCCAGGTCCAGCACGTGGCGTTTGCCCGAATCGCCGGTCAGGCGCTCATAGCCATAGCTGCTGGGTTCGGTCATCGGCTTGGTCAGGTGGACGATGAGGCGAAGGTACTTGTTCTTCTTTACAGACGTGTCACCGAACATCTGGCGCACGTTCAGCACGCCCAGCCCGCGTACCTCCAGCAGGTCCTGCAGCAGCTCCGGGCAGGTGCCGTCGAGCACGTCGGGAGCGATCTGGGTGAATTCAGGGGCGTCGTCGGCGACCAGACGGTGGCCGCGTGACAGCAGTTCCAGCGCCAGCTCGCTCTTGCCCGAGCCTGCCTCACCGGTGATCAGTACGCCGATGGAATAGATCTCCATGAATACGCCATGCAGGATGACCCGCGGCGCCAGCGTGCGGGCCAGGTGGTAGCTGAGGTGGTTGAGCAGCTCGTGGCCACGGCGCGGTGACACCCACAACGGGGTCTGCGATTCATCGGCGGCCGAGCGCAGGTCTTCCGGGCAGCCGTGGCTTTTGGTGATCACCAGCGCCAGTGGCCGGGCCTGGATGATGCGCTCGATCACTTCCCAGCGCTGGCGGGCATCCAGCGAATCCAGCCAGGTCAGTTCCTCGGTGCCAAGGATCTGCACTTTGTTCGGGTAGATGGTGTTGAGGTAACCGGCCAGTGAGGGCCGTCGCGACACGGTATTGCCGGCTTCCAGCTCACGCTGCGCACCGGCATGGCCGGCTACCCAGCGCAGGTCGAGCTTCTCGCGCTGGTGGTCGAAGAGTTCCTGGGCGGTGATGCTGGTATTCATCCGCTACGCGCCTGCTGCGGGTTGATGATGATGTCTTTGAGGGTCTGCGCATCGGGGGCAATGCGCAGTGCCTGACGGATGTCCGGGTCGGAAAATATCTCCGCCAGCTCGGACAGCAGCATCAGGTGTTGGTGGGTGTAATGCGCCGGAACGGCCATCGCGAAGACCAGGTCGACCGGTTCGTCGCCGCCGAAATCAACGGGTTGTTGCAACCGTAGCAGGGCGCCGCGTGGCTCCTGCAGGGTTTCCGAACGTCCATGTGGAATGGCGATGCCGTGGCCAATGGCGGTGCTGCCGACGTTCTCGCGTTCGCGCAGGCTCAAAAACAGGCTGTCCGCGCCGGCCTCACGGCAGGCAAGCAGGCGGGAGGCGGCAATCAGGGTGCTGTCTCGATCAGCGACCGCGAGTACCTGGGTACTCACGGCCGCCATCAGGTCGGTCAACGGCATGTTGGCTTACGGCTGGGTATAAAGATCAGCCATTGTCGCGCAGAGCATGCGATGCGTGGGGAAGATGCTTTTCCTTGTGCTTTATGACCAGTCGGTCGAGCTTGTCGGCCAAAACGTCGATTGCGGCGTACATGGTGGGTTCGGCAGCATCGGCGTGCAGGGTGCGCCCGGGTAAATTCACCGTGGCGACGACGAGGTAGTCAGGCTTGCGGGTGGACAACTGGACTCGTACTTCGCAGTGCTGGTCGAAGTGCCGACCCAGCCGCTCCAGCTTTGTTTCCACGTACTCCTTCAGGGCAGGCGTGACTTCAACTTGCTGGCCATACGTCTCGATACGCATCGGATTCCTCCTGTGGTTCGGGGTTGCCTAGATGAACCCTGCGCTGCTCAACGAATGCTTCAGGCGATGCGGACGCGTTCGTGAGAGGCACAGATGTTCATGGCCTCACGATACTTCGCAACGGTGCGGCGCGCTACCGGTATGCCACTGGTTTTGAGCATTTCAGCCAGCTTGGCGTCAGAAAGCGGTTTGCGCGGGTTTTCCGCATCGATCAGGTTGCGGATCATCGATTGGATCGCAGTGCTGGAAGCCTCACCACCACCTTCGGTATCAATGCCGGAGGCGAAGAAGGCGCGCAGCGGCAGGGTGCCGCGCGGGGTACGCACGTACTTGCGGGCGATGGCACGCGAAATGGTGGATTCGTGCAGTTCCAGTTCGCCGGCGATTTCACGCAGCGTTAGCGGACGCAGTGCCTGTTCGCCGAATTCAAGGAAGCCGGCTTGGTGATGCAGCAGGCTGTTGACCACCCGCAGCAGGGTCTCGCCACGGGCTTGCAGGCTCTTCAGCAGCCAACGTGCCTCCTGCAGTTGTGCGCGCAGATAGCTGGCGTCGGCGTCGCCGCAGCGGCGGATCAGTTGCTCGTAGCTTTGATTGATGACCACCCTGGGGCCGGCGTGCCCGGCCAGCGCACAGCGCCAGATGCCACGCTGACGCCAGACCACACAGTCGGGCACGACGTAGGTGTCCGAGGTCATCTGCCCCAGTTGCTTGCCTGGGCGCGGGTCGAGCGAGCGCAGCAGTTGGACGGCTTCTTCGACGTCGGCAACCGGCTGTTTGAGTTCCTGTGCGATGCCGCTGATACCGGCGCGCGGCAGGCGCTCCAATGGGCCGTCGGCTATACGTCGCGCCAAGGCAAGGGCAGGGGTCTGGCAGGGCAGTACGTCCAGCTGCAGGCCCAGGCATTCGCCCAGGCTGCGTGCGCCCACGCCGGCCGGGTCGAAGCGTTGGATCTGCCGCAGCACCGCCACGATTTCATCTTCGTCGGCATGGATTTCGGGTAGCAGGGTCTGCGCGATCGCTGACAAGGGTTCGCGCAGGTAGCCGTCTTCGTCCAGCGCATCGATCAAGGCCACACCAATGGCGCGATCGCAGCGACCAAGATGGGTCAGGTGCAGCTGCCACAGCAGGTGATCGGCGAGGGTGTCGCCGTCTTCGGCCTGTTCGCGTTCGTCGTCTTCGTCGCCATCGAAGGAACCGGAGCGGCCACTGCTCCAGTCTTCATCGCCGCCATCCCAGTCTTCGCCGTCGGCGTTGATGTCACCTTGTGCGGGATCGATCGGGGCATCATCGCCGGCGCTGCTCGCGGGAGCTTCGTCGCCGTCGGTGCCTTCGGAATTCTCGGCCCATTCCAGCAGTGGATTGGTTTCCACCGCCTCGGTCAGTTCCAGTTCGAGCTCGGTGCTGGACATCTGCAGAAGACGGATGGCCTGACGCAACTGCGGCGTCATGACCAGATTCTGTCCCATCGATGTCTGCAGCCGAGCTTTCATGCCTGATCCGTTCGGGAAGGGGCCCGACGTGGCGCTGCGACTCAGAGGGTGAAAGCGTCCCCGAGGTAAACACGGCGTACGTCGGTATTGGCAAGCAGATCTTCCGGTGCCCCCTGCGCCAGTACGCTGCCTTCAGCGAGGATATACGCCCGGTCGCAGATTCCCAAGGTTTCGCGCACATTGTGGTCGGTAATCAACACGCCGATGCCGCGTTGCTTGAGGTGGGTCACGATGCGCTGGATCTCGCCGACCGAGATCGGGTCGACACCGGCAAACGGTTCGTCGAGCAGGATCAGGCGCGGCTTTGCGGCCAGTGCGCGCGCGATCTCGCAGCGGCGACGTTCACCACCGGACAGGCTGGCGCCGGTCTGGTCGGCCACGTGGCTGATCTGCAGTTCTTCCAGCAGCGAAGACAGTTCGCGCTCGCGGCCGGCGTTGTCCAGGTCGGTACGCAGTTCCAGCACCAGGCGGATGTTGTCGGCCACGCTGAGCTTGCGGAACACCGATGGCTCCTGCGGCAGATAACCCACGCCCAGCTTGGCGCGCTCGTACATTGGCTCGGAGGTGATGTCCTTGCCATCGAGCACGATGCTGCCGGCATCGGCGGCGACCAGGCCGACGATCATGTAGAAGCAGGTGGTCTTGCCGGCACCGTTGGGACCAAGCACACCGACCACTTCGCCGGCATCCAGGGTCAGCCCGAAGTCCTTGACGACTTCGCGGTTCTTGTAGCGTTTGCGCAGGCCTTGGGCAACGAGCATTACTTGGCCTCTCCCGCCGCTGCCGGCGCCTTGTTCTTGGGCTGGATCACCGTACGCACGCGGGTGCCGTCGCCGCCGCTCTGCATCGAGCCGCTGCGGGTGTTGTAAACCATCCGCTGGCCGGCGTTGGTGCCGCGCTCAGACTCGACTTTGTAGTTGCCGGTCAGGATGATGACTTCGCTGTTGATGTTGTAGTCCATGTTGTCGGCACGGGCATTCATCCAGGTGTTGTCATCCATCTGCTGCTTCAGCGTGGCTTGTTTCCCAGTGAGGATCACGCGCTCGGTTTCGCCGTTCTTGCGGATCACATCAGCGGTATCGGCATGGATCTCCATCGAGCCCTGGGTGATGACTACGTTGCCACTGAACTGGCACTTGCCGTTGTCGCTGAAATTGCAGTCATTGTTGTTGGAGTCGATGGTCATCGGCTGGTTGCGGTCCGATGCCTTGGACCACGCCAGGCCAGGTGCGAGCAGGGCGGCGAGCAGCGTGATCGACGCGAGCTTAGCGGGCAGCTTTGGGTTCATAGCGGGTCTTGACCTGGGAAAGGAGTGAATATTGCTGGGATTTGAGGTTGGCGCGGAAGCCCACGCCAGTCTGCGACAGGCCCGGTCGGGTCAGTGTCACCTGTCCATCGGTGCGCGCCAGATCCTGCTCGGCGAACACATCCAGCGCATCGGTGCGGAAGGTGGTTGGTGGGGTCTTGCCATCGGTGGGACTGTCGCCGGCGACATTGCCGCGCAGGCGCAGCTCCTCACCCTTGGGGCTGACCCAGCCGGTATCGGCGCTCAGCCGCCAGTGCTGCCCTGCCGTGTCGGGCAGCAGGAACAGAGGTTTGGTTATGTTGGACGTCTGGTCGGCGCGGTTGCGCGCCATCGACGGTGCACGCAGGGTCATCGACTCGCGGCCATCCTTGTCCAGGGAGACGATCTCGAAGTCGGTCAGGGTGAAGTCGGTACTGCCTTGCTCAATAGCCGTTGGCGCGGTGTTGGCGCGGTTGCGCCATGCCGACCAGCCGCTGATCAGGGCGGCCAGCAGCAGGCCGATGCCAAGAACCGAACGCCAACTCATCAGGAAAACCTCGCCAGGACTGCACCCAGTTTGCCTTGTGCGGCCAGCAGGACGTCGCAAAGCTCGCGCGCTGCGCCGCGCCCGCCTTGGGCACGGGTCTGCCAGTGCACGCGTTCGGCGATCCAGGGATGCGCGTCGGCCGGTGCTACCGCAAGGCCGACCGCGCCCAACGGCGCCAGATCGGGCAGGTCATCGCCCATGAAGGCCACCTGGTCCAGGCCGATGCCGTGCTGTTCGCACAGGGCACGCACACTGGCCAGCTTGTCGCCGACCGCGATCTGGGTGTCGATGCCCAGATCGGCGCCGCGGCGCTGCGCCGACAGGCTGTTGCGGGCGGTGATCAGCACCGGGTGGATGCCGTGTTGCTGCAGCAGCTTCAGGCCCAGCCCGTCCTGCACGTAATAGGCCTTGCTCTCGTTGCCGGCGTGGTCGTAGAACAGCCGTCCGTCGGTCAGGGTGCCGTCCACGTCAAAGCAGGCCAGGCGGATGGCGCTGGCGGTGGCATGCAGATTGGCGGGGAAAAGATCGAGCGGCGAGTAGGGCATGGGCAGGCAGTATCCGTTGCGGCAGGTCGGGTGTTTGGCCCGAGGTCGTTGATTGTGCGGGGTTTAGACGACTTTTGCCCGCAACAGGTCATGAATGTTCAGGGCGCCGACGGGGTGATTGTCGCCGTCGACCACGATCAAGCCATTGATCTTGTGGGTTTCCAGCAGCCGCGCGGCCTCTGCGGCGAGCTGGTCGGCGCCGATGGTGCGCGGGTTGCGGGTCATCACCTGGGCGATGCTGGCGGTGCGCACGTCCAGATCGGTATCCAGGGCGCGGCGCAGGTCGCCGTCGGTGAACAGACCGACCAGCTTGCCCTGGGCATCGACCACGGCGGTCATGCCCAGCCGCTTGCGGCTCATTTCCATCAGTGCCTGGCTGAGGCTGGCGTCGTCACTGACGCTGGGCAGGTCGTCACCGGCATGCATCACATCGGTGATATGCAGCAGCAGGCGCCGGCCGAGGCTGCCGGCCGGGTGTGAACGGGCGAAGTCGTCGGCGGTGAAGCCGCGCGCGTCCAGCAGGGCCACGGCCAGCGCATCGCCCATTGCCAGCGAGGCGGTGGTGCTGGAGGTCGGGGCCAGTGCCAACGGGCAGGCCTCGTGGTCCACGTTCACGTCCAGATGCACGTCTGCGGCCAACGCCAGGCTCGATTGCGGCCTGCCAGTCATGGAAATCAGTGGATTGCCCTGGCGCTTGAACACCGGCAGCAAGGTCAGTACTTCGTCCGACTCGCCCGAATAAGACAGCGCCAATACCACGTCATCTTCGGTGATCATGCCCAGATCGCCGTGTCCGGCTTCACCTGGATGCACATAGAACGAAGGCGTGCCAGTCGAGGCCAGGGTAGCGGCGATCTTGCGCGCGATATGCCCGGATTTGCCCATGCCGGTGGTGACCACGCGGCCGCGCGAAGCCAGTACCAGGCGGCAGGCCGCGGCGAATTCGGCGCCGATGCGACCGCCTACCCGGTCCAGTTCGTCGCGCTCGATCTCGAACACACGGTGACCACTGGCCACCAGATCGGTGTCGCGCAATGTATCCAGGGAAAGCGGTGAAGCAGCCATACGGATGCCACTCGGAGAGTAGAATGGGGGTTCATTTTATTAGGAAAGCGCTTTGGACGCCGAGACCATCCGAAATCTGATCGAAGCCGGCCTGCCGGGCGCCCGCGCCGACGTGCAGGGCGACGACGGGGTGCACTTCGAGGCCACGGTTGTCTGCGAAGCATTTGCCGGCAAGATGCCGTTGGCGCGCCACCGCATGGTGTATGCGACGCTGGGCGACCTGATGGGCGGTGCGATCCATGCGCTGGCGCTGAAAACCATCACTCCGGGTGAAGCCGGCTGAGCCGGCGCACTCTCTTCTCCTTATATCGGCCTTAAATCCATGGCAAAAATCGTAGTCACCGGCGGCAATGCGCTGAACGGTGAGGTTCATATCTCCGGCGCCAAGAACGCCGTCCTGCCGATCCTGTGCGCCACCTTGCTGGCCGATGCGCCGGTGGAGATCACCAACGTGCCGCACCTGCACGACGTGATCACCACCGTCAAGCTGCTCGGTGAGCTGGGCGCCAAGGTCACCATCGACCAGGGCACGCTGTCGCGCGGCAGCGCGGTGGTGGTCGACCCGCGTACCGTCGATCAGCACGTGGCACCGTATGAGCTGGTCAAGACCATGCGCGCCTCGATCCTGGTGCTGGGCCCGTTGCTGGCCAAGTTCGGCAAGGCCGAAGTGTCGCTGCCGGGCGGTTGCGCCATCGGCTCGCGTCCGGTTGATCAGCACATCAAGGGCCTGCAGGCGCTGGGTGCGGAAATCAGTGTTGAGAACGGCTTCATCAAGGCTCATGTCGATGGGCGTTTGAAGGGCGGCCGGTACACCTTCGACATGGTCAGCGTCACCGGTACCGAGAATGTGCTGATGGCTGCTGTACTGGCTGACGGTACCTCGGTGCTGGAAAACGCCGCGATGGAGCCGGAAGTGGCCGATCTGGCGCATTGCCTGATCGCACTGGGCGCGAAGATTGAAGGCATCGGCACCGCACGTCTGGTCGTGGAAGGCGTCGAGCGCCTGCATGGCGGCCGCCATGCGGTGCTGCCGGATCGCATCGAAACCGGCACCTTCCTGGTGGCTGCGGCGATGAGCGGTGGTCGTGTCACGGTGCGCAATGCACGCCCGGACACCATGGACGCGGTGCTGCACAAGCTGACCGAAGCCGGCGCTGAGATCAGCACCACCGACGACAGCATCACCCTGGACATGCACGGCAAGCGGCCGAAGTCGGTGAACATCACCACCGCGCCGCATCCGGCCTTCCCGACCGATATGCAGGCCCAGTTCATGGCGATGAACTGCGTAGCCGATGGCGTGGGTGTGATCACCGAGACCATCTTTGAAAACCGCTTCATGCACGTCAACGAGCTGCTGCGCCTGGGTGCTGACATCCAGATCGAAGGCCATACCGCGATTGTGCGCGGCGTGGCCAAGCTCAGTGGTGCGCCGGTGATGGCGACCGATCTGCGCGCCTCGGCCTGCCTGATCCTGGCGGGTCTGGTGGCTGCTGACGAGACCAGCATCGACCGCATCTACCACCTTGATCGTGGCTACGAAAACATCGAGGAAAAGCTCAGTGGGCTCGGTGCCAATGTACGGCGGATCGCATGATTCTCAAGGGCCGCTTCAGTCCGCGTCGCAGGGCTCTGTTGGCCCTGGTGCTGCTGGCCCTGGCCTGGTTGGGCTGGGGTTGGTACAGCGGCGTGGCCATCACCCAAGGTGTTGAAAAGGAACAGATGGACTGGAATGGCGATGGCCAGGTCAGTAGCGACGAGCTCCTGCAGGCCTTCTACGCGGTGCAGGTGAAGGACAGCGAAGAAGGCGAGCGCCAGTGCCGCAGTTTCATCTGGCGTAGCAGCGGCGAAGAGTTCCGCCGCGATTGCCGCACGGTGTTCAAGAAGGCCGCCGCCGAATAGAGCAGGTCTGCGCCGCAGCACTGCGGCGCTTCTCGTTACCAGGGAAGTAGCCCGGGTAAATGCGGTGTACGCGGGTTGATGTGGCTCAGGCAGGGCGCAGCTCCCGCTTGAGCCCTGTCGTTACCGATTGCAACTGTTGCCAGGTCCCGGGTTCGCTGTCGCTTGCCCGGGCTGGGCCTGGTTGTCGTGCGTTGTGCTCAGCGCGACCAGGAATTCATCTGCAGGCTGATCGTGGTGGCGCCGTTTTCGCGCTGAACGATACGCACCGGTGCCGGGATACCGGCCACGATCCAGGCAATGGTCTGTTTTTCGGCACCGCCCTGGGCAACCTTGGTGGCGTCGTAGGTGCGGCCAGCGATAGTGACCTGCTCGCGACCGATCACCCGGTAGTTCATCGGCCGCGCGCGCCCGTTCTCGACCATGCGATAGGACAGGGGGCGCCCGGCGGGTACGTCGCGTGCCAATGCCAGATTGATCAGCAACGCGTCCATGTCGCCATTCTGCAGGGCCACCGGTCCAGCGCGGGTAGGCTTGACGTCGCCGCTCCAGCGCGCCTGGCCGGCTGCCCAGTTGTAACTGGTAATGACGCCGCGCTGGACCGAGGCATAGCTGGTCCGGTCGCTGCCACCCAGTGGCCGGTACTGCGTTCCCATGTCCTGGAAAACGGTGGCTTGGCTCAGTTTTGCGACCATGTGATCCAAGGTCAGCAGGTACATCCAGGAACCATTGCGGGCCGGGGTGAGGGTCATCCGCGCGGTTGCGCTGAGGCCTTTGTAGCTGGCTGTGTAACGTCCATCGAAGCGCTCTACGGCGGCGTCCGCCGCTGGGGCCAGCGATACAAGCAGGGCGGCTGCAAGTGGGAGAAGGACGGATTTACGAATAAGGGTCACAGTGGCTCATCCATGAAAACGCCCGGCATCAGGCCGGGCGCGTCGGGGTCGGGGATAGGATCAGTTGATCGAACGGATGGTCAGGTCCAGTGCGTCCTGGCCATTCTCGCGCTGCAGCAGGCGTGCCGGTACCGGCATGCCGGGGACGATCCAGGCGATCTGTTCCTTGTTGCCATCCACGCGCGAAACCTTGGTGGCTTCCTGCTGCTTGCCGGCGATGGTCAGGTTTTCCTTGCCGATCACCCGGTAGGTCATCGGCTTGATGCGGCCATCGTCAACCATGCGATAGGTCAGGGGCTTGCCGGCGGTGACATCGCGGGCAATGGCCAGGTTGATCAGCAGTGCATCCATGTCGCCGCTCTGCAAGCGGATCGGGCCGCTGCGCTCGGGCTTCACATCGCCGGTCCAGGTGGCTTGGCCGCTGGTCCAGTCATAGCGTGCATCCACCTGCTTGCGCTTGATCAGCACCACCGAGCGATCATGGCTGCTGAGCGGGCGCAGCTTGCCGCCGTGTTCGTCGAACACGGTTGCCTGGCTCAGTTCCGCCATCGGGTTCTTGATCTGCAGGCTGTAGCGCCATTGGTTGTTGCCGGCAGGAGCTACCGACATCACGCCGTTGGCTTGCATGCCCATGTAGCTGGCCTGGTAATTGGCGGTGAACGGCTCAAATGCCAACGCCGGCAAACTGGCCGTGACCAGTGCAGCGGCAGCGAGGTAACGCAGGGGGCTACGGGTAAGCTTCATGCTCAGGCTCCTTGGTATTCGATCAAGCGCAGGTCTATTTCGTCCTGCCCGTCTTTGCGTTGCAGGATGCGCACCGGCGTGGGCACGCCATTGGCAATCCACAGGATGGTTTCATCATTGCCGCCATTGGTGCGATACACTCGCAAGGCGTCATAGCTGAGATCACCCACCTGTACATTCTCGGTGGTGTCGGCGGCACGATACTCATACTGGCGCACCCGGCCGACATCGACGTAGCGATACTGCAGTGCCTGTCCTGGCCGCGCATCGCGCATCAGCGACAGGTTCAGCACCAAGGCGCTCTGGTCGCCCCGCTGCAGCGTTATGGGGCGCTGCCGTTCTTTCTTCAGGTCGCCGTGCCACTGCGCGGTACCGGCCTGCCAGTCATAGACGCCGGTAACCTGCTTGCTCATGAACAAGGCTTTCTTGACCGTGCTCTGGCTCAGCGGCGTGTAGACGCTGCCTTCGTTGTTGAACACGTTGCTCTGTTCGATGTTCAGCCCGAGGACACTGGCAAAGCCGCGCTTGCCGCGTACTGCCATGTCCACCCGCCACTGACTGTCGCGGTTGTGGACGACCCGCATCGTGGCATCGCCGGCTTCCTTGCCCTTGTAGAGGGCTTGGTAGGTGGCGACAAAAGGCTCCAGTGCCGGCGGACTCCACTCCAACGCTGGCGGCGGCAGGACAACCGGTGCCTGCGGAGCAGCCGCGGGTGCGGGCGCTTCCTGGGCCGGGCTGACGGCTGATACCAGCAGAGCGGTCAAAACCAATGGTTTGAAAAGCGCTATGGCCATGTGAGGACGAAGGCGGAAGAGAGGAGGGATCTTGCCAAACCACACGTCAGCAGCCCGTGCGGATCAGCGGCGGAGGGTTCCGGCGGAATCTAGGCGCAAAGGACTAAACAGGGACTGACCGTCGCATTGGACCACGCCTTCCTGTTCAGCCACGCGCCCGGCAACCAACAACTGGACGCTGGCCAGCAGCAGCGGGTGTTCGACTGCCAGCACGCGTTTGGCCAGGGATTCCGCACTGTCCCCGGCCAGCACCGGGACCCTCGCCTGCGCGATCACCGCGCCAGCATCAAGTTCAGGTACGACGAAGTGCACGCTGGCACCGTGCTCGGCATGGCCGGCCTCGATGGCGCGGGCATGGGTATGCAGGCCCTTGTGCAAGGGCAGCAGCGAGGGGTGGATGTTCACCAGATGGCCGCTGAAGCGCTGCACGAAGCCAGCGCCGAGGATGCGCATGTAGCCGGCGCAGATGATCCAGTCCGGCTGGCTTGCAGCCACTGCGTCGCCCAGCGCGGCATCAAACGCCTCGCGGTCAGCGAAATCCCTGGGTGAGCGCGCCCAGCGCTGCACGGGTGCCACTTTCTCCAGTGCGGCGGCGGCTGGCTTGTCGGAGAACACGCCAACGATCTGCGCATCCAGTTGGCCTGCGGCGATCGCGTCCTGCAGGCATTGCAGGTTGCTGCCGCGCCCGGAGGCAAGCACGGCGAGACGGGGCAGGGGGCTGCTCATGCCCGCGTCTTCCGCAGCAGCGGCCACAGCGCCAGGCTGCCGAGGGTGGCCAGCAACATGTCCGCATGCGCGTCCCAGATGTCGCCCTGCTGGCCGTTGTAGGCTTCGGCAGCTTCTGGTGACAGCGCAAGCGCGATGCCCCATTCCAGCCATTCGTAGGCCAGGCTGGTGCACATGATGGTCATCACCGCCAAGGTGAAGGCCTGGCCAACGCGTAGCGCCGGCCAGGTGCGGCGGGCCAACTGGGTCAGCGCCGGGGTGAAGCAGATGCCGTACAGCAGGTGGATCAGCCGATCGAAATGATTGCGCTCCCAGCCGAACGCAGCATTCGGCGACCAGCCGAACCAGGCCTGCGCCCATTGGTCATATGGGATGTTGGAATACAGCCAACGGGCGCCGATGCAGTGCAGGAGGATGAAGCCGCAGATGGCCGCGAACGCGCCGTTGCCCAAGGGCCAGCGGCGGTCCGCCCACCACAGCGCCAGCAGGCCGAGCACGGTCAGCGAGCTGTGCAGGGCCTGTTCTACAGGCCATAGCGGTTTGATCCAGGTGAGCGCGAATACAACAAGCACGCCGATGAAGGCGGCCTTCTTGGCGGCTGTCATGTAGGCGTTGGCTCAGCCGATGTGGACGCGTTCAGCGCCGTTTTCAGCCACCACTTCACCAATCTGCCAGTGCGCCAGCTCCAACGAGTCCAGCGTGGCGTTGATGGCGGCGACCTGGTCGGCCGGCACCAGCAGCACGAAACCGATGCCGCAGTTGAAGGTGCGCCACATCTCGCTGTTGGCGACATTGCCTTCGCGCTGCAGCCACTGGAATACCGGCGGCAGGGTCCAGCTGCTGGCGTCGATGGTCAGGCCCAGGCCTTCCGGCACCACGCGGATGATGTTCTCGGTCAGGCCGCCGCCGGTGACGTGGGCCATGCCGTGCACGGCGGCGCCGTGGGTCTTGAGCAGCGACAGGATCGGCTTGACGTACAGGCGGGTCGGCGCCATCAGCGCATCGACCAGCTT
Organism: Stenotrophomonas sp. STEN038; assembly: GCF_056759895.1. Lineage (NCBI taxonomy): Bacteria > Pseudomonadati > Pseudomonadota > Gammaproteobacteria > Lysobacterales > Lysobacteraceae > Stenotrophomonas > Stenotrophomonas sp. STEN038. Next base: position 11,899 of record NZ_JBRRDW010000037.1, on the reverse strand, counting down.
GACGCCGTCTTCCAGCACCAGCTCGGCCGGGCTGCCGGCGCGCTCATAAATGCGGCGCACCAGCGAGTAACCGTTGGAGTGCGGGCCGGAGGAGGCAATGCCGATCAGCACGTCGCCGAGGGCAACGGCCGAGCCGTCCTTCAGCTCGCTCTTTTCGACACCGGCGACGGTGAAGCCGGCAAGGTCGTACTCGCCCGGGGCGTACATGTCGGGCATTTCGGCGGTTTCGCCGCCGATCAGCGCGCAACCGGCCTCGGTGCAGCCATTGGCGATGCCGCCGACCACGGCCGCGGCGGTGTCGATGTCGAGCTTGCCAGTGGCGAAATAATCCAGGAAGAACAAGGGCTCAGCGCCCTGTACCAGCACGTCGTTGACGCACATGGCGACCAGATCGATGCCGATCGTGTCGTGGCGGCCGAGCTGTTGTGCCAGCTTCAGCTTGGTGCCGACGCCGTCGGTACCGGACACCAGTACCGGCTCGCGGTACTTGTTGGAGAGGTCGAACAGGGCGCCAAAGCCACCCAGTCCGCCCATCACCTCCGGGCGGAAGCTGCGCTTTACCAGCGGCTTGATACGCTCGACCAGTTCGTTGCCCGCGTCGATGTCGACACCGGCGTCACGGTAGGTCAGGGGGGAGTTGGCAGAGGTCGAGGGGCTGGTCACTGGCGGCTGCACTGGCGGGGTGAACGGTCGATTTTAACAGGCCACGTTGGCGTGAAGGCCCCATTCGGGCAACAATTCCCTCCGGAATCGTCGAGCAATGGAAATTTCAATGCGCCGCAGCCTGGTCACAATCCTGTTTCTGGCGCTCTGCCTGCCAATTTCGTTGGCGCAGGCACAGTCGTCCAGCATGCGTACCGAAGGGGACGTGGCTGGCGCCAGCAGTGCCTATGAGGCCGAGGTGCCGGTCAACAGCCAAAGCGAGGCCGATCGCAACGGTGGGCTGGCGCGCGCGCTGGGCGCGGTGCTGGCCAAGCTGTCCGGCGACCGCAGCGTGCTGGCGCGGCCGGGCGTGGCGCAGGCCCTGCGCAGCGCCAAGGACATGGCCGAGGGTTACGACTACCGCCAGGATCAAAGCGTCAGCGCCAGTGGCGCACCCAGCTTCCGCACCATGCTGGTGGCGCGCTTCCGCCAGGATGACGTCGACGGGCTGGTGGCGGCGCTGGGGCTGCCGGTGTGGCCGCAGCCACGGCCCAAGCCGGTGGTGTGGCTGGCGATTGATGATGGCAGCGGTCCGCGCCTGGTCGGTGTGCCGCAGTCCAATGCGGCGCGGCCATTGCTGGACCGTGCGGTTGAACGTGGCTTCAAGCTGGGCCTGCCTGCCGGCGGCGCGGCTGAACAAGCCCTGGTCGGTGCGATCTGGCGCCAGGACACCGCTGCGGTGGCGCGGGCCTCATCGCGCTATTCGCCGCCGATGCAGCTGATCGGCAAGTTGTACCGCGGCAAGGGCGGCGGCTGGGTCGCCGACTGGGTGTTTGTCGACAATGGCCGTGAACTGTCCAAATGGACCACCAACGACGCCGATGCCCGGCGGGCGATGATGGCCGGTGCCGATGGTGCCGCCGATGCGCTGGTGCGTCGCTATGCCAAGGCGCCGGTTGGTGGTGCTGCCGGCGTTTATCGGATCGTGGTCAGCGGTATCCGCAGTGCGGATGACTATCTGCGCCTGGCGGCTACCTTGCAGAGTGTGGCGGTGGTGAAGGCCATCACGCCAATCCAGGCCTCGGGCGACCGGCTGGAGCTGGATGTCGAGCTGATGAGCGGTCTGCCCGGCTTCAACCGCATGCTTGGGCGCGATGCCGCCCTGCAGCCGGTGGGTGCGGTGGACGATGGTGATGCGGATGCATCGACGGATCAGAACAGCGGCAGCCGCCGCGCGGAGTACCGCATTCGATGAGTACTGACACAGCGGAAATGGAAATCGCGCTGTTCCTGCGCCGCCTCAAGTGGGTGGTGCTCAGTGCCTTCGGGCTATGGGTGATGTGGCTGCTGGCACCGGTGCTGACCCCGTTCGTGGTCGCCTTGATGCTGGCCTGGCTGGGTGACCCGCTGGTGGACCGGCTGGAAGCCCGGGGCCGTTCGCGCAACACCGCGGTGGTGCTGGTGTTCGTGCTGATGATCCTGCTGCTGGCCTTGGCGCTGCTGATCCTGGTGCCTTTGATCCAGCGCCAGATCATTACCCTGATTGCCGCCTTGCCCCAAGGGCAGGACTGGCTGATGAACACCGCGATACCGTGGCTCGAGCAGAAGACCGGCCTGGAAATCATGGCCTGGCTGGACCCGGGTCGTCTGTTCGAGTGGGTGCGCAGCCATTGGCAGCAGGCCGGTGGCGTTGCGACCACGTTCTTTGGCTACGTGTCGCGCTCGGGTTTTGCGATGGTGGCCTGGGTGATCAATCTGGCGTTGTTGCCGATCCTGGCCTATTACTTCCTGCGTGACTGGGACAAGTTGGTCGAGCGGGTTGCATCGATGATCCCGCGCAACCATATCGAGGTGGTCTCGCGCTTGGCACGTGAGTCCAATGACGTGCTGGGCGCCTTCATCCGTGGCCAGATCGCGGTGATGATCGCGTTGGGCGTGGTGTATGCGGCCGGCCTGACCCTGGTCGGTCTGAACCTGGGCCTGTTGATCGGCCTGGTTGCTGGCTTGATCAGCTTCATTCCCTATCTGGGGGCCACCACCGGCGTGGTGATGGCGGTGCTGGCGGCCTTGGTGCAATCGCAGGGCGTGGACCTGCAGCTGCTGGTATTGGTGGGTGTGGTCTTCACCGTTGGCCAGCTGCTGGAAAGCTATGTGCTGACGCCGCGTATCGTCGGTGACAAAATTGGCCTGCACCCGGTTGCGGTGATTTTTGCGGTGATGGCCGGTGGTCAGTTGTTCGGTTTTCTTGGAATGCTGTTGGCTCTGCCAGCGGCGGCGGTGATCAACGTGTTGTTGCGCTATGCGCACCAGCGTTATCGCCAAAGTGAGTTGTATGCCGGCCACGGGCCGACGATTGTGTTGGACCCGCGCAACGTTCAAGTGCCGGCGGATCTGAGCATCGTGTCGAAGGATGTAGAACCTAAGTGAGTGTGCCGCAGTTACCACTGGCCTTGCGTTACCCGCCAGACCAGCGCTTTGAAACGTTCATCGGTGCGCCGGAAGGTGCACTGCCGCAGTTGCGTGCCGTTGCCAATGGCAGCAGCCAGGACTGGATCTATCTGGTTGGCTCCGGTGCCACCGGCAAAACGCACTTGGCACTGGCCACCTGCGCTGCTGCATTGCAGGCCGGGCGCCGACCGGCCTACCTGCCATTGCAGGCCGCGGGCACGCGCCTGCAGGACGCCTTGGAAGCGCTGGAAGGGCACGATGTGTTGGCGCTGGACGGGCTGGAATATGTCGCCGGGCGACGCGAGCAGGAAATTACCCTGTTCGAATTCCACAACCGCGCGCGTGCCGCCGATGTGACCGTGATCTATACCTCGCGCCTGCCGCCGGATGGCCTGGGGCTGGTGTTGCCGGACCTGCGCTCGCGTCTGTCACAGTGCAGCCGCATCACCCTAGAGCCGCTGGATGCCGAAGGCCGTGGTGCGGTGCTGCGTGAGCGTTCGGTGCGCCGTGGATTGGTGATGGATGAGGCCACACTGGATTGGTTGTTGACCCGCACCGGCCGCGACCTCAGCGGGCTGGTGACCTTGCTGGAGCGGCTGGACCGCGAATCGCTTGCGGCAAAGAAGCGGATTACCGTGCCGTTCCTGAAGCGGGTGCTGGAGAACGGACCGGGTTGAGGGGGCATTCTGTTTTTTGTGGGAGCGGTGTGAGCCGCGAAGCAGATGTCTTATCCAAAAAAAAAGATGCCCGCGATTGCAGGCATTTTTGTATCTGAGCTTTCAGCGGCTTCGCGGTTTACACCGCTCCCACAACGGATGCGACAGCGCGGCTTTTGTAGGGGCGGCGTCAGCCGCGAAGCCGGTGCCGCATCTGCAAAAAATGCCTGCAATTGCAGGCATCTTTGCATCTGAAGCTTCGGTTGCTTCGCGGCTTACGCTGCTCCTACGAGAGCTGGTCTTCCAGCTGCTGCAGGCGCTCGGGGGTGCCTACGTCGGTCCAGCGGCCTAGGTGATGCTGGCCGCTGACGCTGTTGCTTGCCATCGCCGCGCGCAGCAAGGGGGCCAGCTTGAAGCGCGGTGGGGTTTCCGCGCTGCCATCGGCATTGCCAATCACTGCCTGCCAGTCCTGCAACAGCTGCGGCCGATACACGCCGATGCCGGCAAAGGTCAGCCGCGCTTGTTCGCCGTTGTCGTGCAGCAGACCATCGGCATCCATAATGAAATCGCCACGCGGGTGCTGCACTGGATTGTCGACCATGACCAGATGCGCGCTGCCCTTCGGTTCCAACGGCAAGGTAGCGAAATCAAAGTCGCTCCAGATATCGCCATTGACCGCCAGGAACGGCGCATCGCCGAGCAGCGGCAGCGCGTTATGCATGCCGCCGCCGGTTTCCAGCGGCACCGGTCCTTCGTACAGATAGTGCAGGCGCAGGTTCCAGCGACTGCCATCGCCCAGTTTTTCCGGGAATTGCGCTGCCAACCAACTGGTGTTGACCACCACATCGCTGACGCCCAGCGCAGCCAGGCGCTGCAGATGCCATTCGATCAAGGGCACGCCTGCGACAGCGAGCAGCGGCTTGGGCGTGTGATCGGTAAGTGGGCGCATGCGTTCGCCCAGCCCGGCAGCGAAGATCAGGGCCTTCATGCGGAAGCCTTGGCAGCCATTGCCGGCTTGAAGCGGCGCTCGAACAGATCCTGCAGCGGTGCCAGTTCCGGATAGCGCGGCAACACCTCATCCAGGTAGCGGATGAAACGCGGTGCGTCGTCGAAGTAATGGCCCTTGCCATCGCGATCACGCAGACGCACGAAGATGCCGAGGATCTTCAGGTGACGCTGTACGCCCATCCAGTCGGCATCGCGCAGGAACTGCGGCCACGGCCGCACCGGCAGGCCAGCGGCCAGTGCCCGTGCGTGGTAGCGGGCCAGCCAGGTATCCACTTTTTCCAGTGGCCAGCTCAGGAAGGCGTCCTTGAACAGGCTGGCCGGATCGTAGGCGATCGGTCCACTGACCAGATCCTGGAAGTCCAGCACTGCCGGGCCGCCTTCGACCGGCATCAGGTTGCGCGGCATGAAGTCACGATGGGTCAGCACTTGTGGCTGGTTCAAGGCGTTGTCCATCAGGCGCCGTTGCACCAGTTGCAACTGCTCGCTCTCGCCGCAGTCCAAGCTCAGGCCGAGGTGGCGCTGCACGAACCATTCTTCAAACAGGCCAGCATCACGTTGCAGCAGCGCCTCGCCGAACGCGCCCATGCCTTCGGGTACCGGAATCGACTGCAGGCGGATCAGCTGCGCGAAGCTCGCATCGAACCAGGCATTGGCGTTGTCGTCGTTGATGAAGCGGGCCAGGGTTGGCCCGCCCAGGTCTTCCAGCAGCAGGAAACCGTTGTCGACATCACGCGCCAGCACCTGCGGTACGCGCACGTTGTTGGTTTCCAGCAGGTCGTGCATGCGCAGCCAGGGGCGTACATCTTCCAAGCCCGGCGGTGAGTCCATCACGATGTGGCTGCCGCGCGCGCTGGTGCTGCGCCAATAACTGCGGAAGCCGGCATCGACCGATGCGCGCTCAAGAGTGGTTGCGGGGTCGCCAAGTGCGGCGGCGGCCCACTGTAGGCGTTGTTCGGTGCGCAGCGGATCGGAAGCGGGATCGTTCATGGACACTACAAAGTAGCGGCGCCCGCAGGCGCCGTTGGAGAAGGAATCAGCGCTTCTTGCCGCCGCTGATCAGGCGCAGCAGCACCAGCAGCACGATCGCACCGAGGATGGCACCGACGAAACCGGCCGGCTGGCCTGCCGAATACCAGCCCATCTCACGGCCGAACCAACCGGCAAACACTGCACCAGCGACGCCGAGCACGATGGTCAGCAGGCAGCCCATGCGGTTGTTGCCAGGCATGAAGAAGCGCCCCAACAGGCCTACCAAGAAGCCGATCAGGATGATGTACAGCCAGCTGTCGCTGCCAAACAGTCCGCTCATGTTCTTGTCCGTGGCAAAGAAAAGCGCAGCCTAGCAAGGCCAGGCTGCGTTCGTCATCAAACCATCAACATCCGACCAACCGCGTCGGACCGATCAGCAGCAACCGTGGCCGCCGTGACGGGTGCCGCTGTCGGCGGCAACCGGCGAGCCGCTGGTCTCGCCACGCAGGCTGGCGGCGTGGTGGTCGAACAGCACCTTGGACACGCAGGAGGTGACGCGCTTGCCCATCGGGATGTGCAGGAACTCGTTCGGGCCGTGTGCGTTGGAATGCGGGCCGAGCACGCCGGTGATCATGAACTGCGCACCGGGGAACTTCTCACCCAGCATGCCCATGAACGGGATCGAGCCGCCTTCGCCCATGTACATCGCCGGCTTGCCGAAGAAGGCCTGGCTGGCGGCGTCGATGGACTGCTCCAGCCACGGTGCCATCGCCGGGGCGTTCCAACCGGTGGAGGCCTTTTCCAGGTCCAGGCTGACGTGGGCGCCGTTCGGCGGATCACGCAGCAGGGCTTCCTTCAGCAGCTCGCCGCAGACCTTGCCATTGGCGGTCGGCGGCAGGCGCAGCGACAGCTTCACCGAGGTTTCCGGACGCAGCACGTTGCCGGCCGATTCCAGCGGCGGCATGCCGCCGATGCCGGTGACCGACAGGGCCGGGCGCCAGGTGCGGTTGAGGACCAGTTCGGTGAGCTCATCGCTCATCGGCTTGAGGCCGTCGACCAGCGGGAACTTGTCGAAGATGGCGGTATCGACCACGTCGGCAGCACGCTTGGCCTGCTCCAGGCGCTCGGCAGGCACTTCCACGTGCAGACCATCGAGCAGGATGCGGCCGGTCTTCTCGTCTTCGATGCGCGACAGCAGCTGGCGCAGCAGGCGGAAGCTGGACGGCACCACGCCGGAAGCATCGCCGGAGTGCACGCCTTCGTTGAGCACCTTGACGGTGAAGTTGCCGCCGGTCAGGCCGCGCAGCGAAGTGGTGCACCAGAGCTGGTCGTAGTTGGCGCAGCCCGAATCCAGGCACACCACCAACGACGGCTGGCCGATGCGATCGGCCAAATGGTCGACGTAGGCCGGCAGATCGTAGGAACCAGACTCTTCGCAGGCTTCGATCAGGATCACGCAGCGGGCGTGCGGCAGGCCTTGTTCCTGCAGCGCCAGCACCGCGGCCAGCGAGCCGAAGATGGCGTAGCCGTCATCGGCGCCACCGCGGCCGTACAGCTTGTCGCCGCGCAGCACCGGAATCCACGGGCCGAGGTCGTCGTCCCAGCCGGTCATTTCCGGCTGCTTGTCCAGATGGCCGTAAAGCAGGACGGTGTCGTCGCCGGTTTCCGGGCCGGTGGCCGGGATTTCCAGGAACAGCAGCGGGGTACGGCCTTCCAGACGAACCACCTCGACCTGCAGGCCGGGGATGGTCTGCGCCTTGGCCCAGCTCTCCATCAGGGTGACGGCCTGTTCCATGTAACCGTTGGCGACCCAGTTGGCGTCGAACATCGGCGACTTGTTGGGGATACGGATGTAATCGACCAATTGCGGGACGATGTCGTTGTCCCACTTGTCGCTGAGAAATTGGCCGATCTTGGCGCTGTCCATCTGGATCTCCGGTAGCAATGTCAGGTGTAACCATTCTACGCCGCTCCTTTGTTTATCGGGCTTGCGGCGGTTTCATCAGTGAAATTTGTAGGACTTTCCCTACAAGGGGTCGGGTTGTTGGCTGGCTGTTTGCTGAACCCGCCCCGGATATTCTGGATTCATGTGGCGCGGAACACTGATCTGACCGGCGGGATAGCCAGCCGATCAATGACCAAGCCACAAGGAGTACAGCGATGAAGCTTTTTACCGTAACGCTGCAGTCTCTGATTCTCGCATTGTTGTTGACGCTTACGGCGCAAGCCATGGACAAGGTCGATATCAATACCGCCTCTGCGGCGGAGCTGAATCAGGTGTTGGTGAATGTCGGCCCTTCCAAGGCGCAGGCGATCATTGAACACAGACAGGCCAACGGGCCCTTCAAAAGTGTCGAGGAACTGGCACTGGTGAAAGGAATCGGATTGAAGACGGTCGAACGGAATCGTGACCTGATCGAAGCAAGGGCCGGAGCTGCCCCTGCCAAGAGTGCTACCGGGACGGTAGCTGCGCAGCCGGTTGAGAGGCGCTGAGCGGAAGGAATCGAATAGTGAGCCGTCAGGATGACGGATCACCAGGAACCCGAAAAGGGCAGGACGCTGGGGGCTGGCAGGATGCCAACAAGGATGTGAGGTCGTCCGGTGTTGCACAGTGACGTGCAGCCGGGCGATTTTTCTGTCTCTGCTCCAAAGAACAAGGCCCGGGTCTTCCCGGGCCTTGTTCTTTTCTGGGGACTCGGGATTGGGGATTTGCACGAGCCGGTACAAGCTCCGGGTTTGCGCACGCGGCGCCATCGGTTTGGTACGCATGTAGCCCGGGTAAGCGCAGCGCACCCGGGAGCACTTCGCAAAGAAACCCGGGTGCGCTGCGCTTACCCGGGCTACAAGGGCGGTGCCTGCCCTGCAACCTGCGTGTTGCCAACCGCCGCCTTGGCCCGGACCAGGTCAGGTGACTGCTTAAACCAACCCGGTGGCGTAGTACACGCCGATGATCGCGAACACCGCCAGGGTCTTGATGATCGTGATGGCGAAGATGTCCTTGTAGGACTGGCGGTGGGTGAGGCCGGTGACGGCCAGCACAGTGATCACCGCGCCGTTGTGCGGCAAGGTATCCATGCCGCCGGAGGCCATGGCCGCCACACGGTGCAGCACTTCCATCGGAATGCCTGCAGCCTGCGCGTTGGCGATGAAGCTGTCGGCCATTGCTGCCAGCGCGATACTCATGCCGCCTGACGCCGAGCCGGTGATGCCGGCCATGGCGGTGACTGAAACCGCTTCATTGACCAGCGGGTTGGGGATCGAGCCCAGCGCATTGGCCACCACCAGGAAGCCGGGCAGGGCGGCAATGACTGCGCCGAAGCCGTATTCGGAGGCGGTATTCATCGACGCCAGCATGGCGCCGCCGATGGCCGACTTGGTGCCCTCGGCAAACGAAGCGATAACCGGCTTCCAGGCAAAGGCGATGACGCTGAGGATGCCCAGCAGCAGTGCGCCCTGCACGGCCCAGATCGCGCCCAGTTTGGAGACTTCCTGCACCACCGGTGCCGGGTTGCCGATCACGGCGGGGATGAAGGACTGGGTCTCACCGTAGAAGCCGGGAATCCAGCGGGTGAACAGGAAGTTGGCCACGCCGACCAGGATCAGCGGGGTAATGGCCACCAGCGGATGTGCCAGATTCTGGCCGTGGAAGGGTTCGGGTTCATTGCGCAGCTCGTCGTTGGCGCCGGCATAGCCCTCGCCATTGCGCACGGCGACACGGCGGCGCCATTCCAGATAGCTCATGCCCAGGATCAGGATCACCACGGTGCCAATCACGCCCAGCCATGGAGCGGCCCAGCTGTTGGTGCCAAAGAACGCAGAGGGAATGATGTTCTGGATCTGCGGCGTGCCCGGCAGCGCGTCCATGGTGAAGGTGAAGGCGCCCAGCGCGATGGTGCCGGGGATCAAACGCTTGGGGATGTTGCTTTGGCGGAAGAGTTCTGCGGCGAACGGATACACCGCGAATACCACCACGAACAGCGACACGCCGCCGTACGTAAGTAACGCGCAGACCAGCACGATCGACAGCATCGCGCGCTTGGCCCCGACCAGCTTGATGGTGGCGCTGACGATGGACTTGGAGAAACCCGAGACCTCGATCAGCTTGCCAAACACCGCGCCCAGCACGAACACCGGGAAGTACAGCTTGAGGAAGCCGACCATCTTGTCCATGAACAGGCCGGTGAACATCGGCTGCACCAGGCTGGGATCGGTCAGCAGCACTGCGCCCAGCGCCGCCACCGGCGCGAACAGGATCACGCTGTAGCCACGGTAGGCGACAAACATCAGGAAGCACAGGGCCGCCAATACGATCAGAAACGACATTCACAGCTCCCCGGCCAATACATTGCCGGCGAGTATCAGGATCGGGGGCCGCCTGGCCCACTGTACGAAGGGACTATACGCGGCCGGCTAACGCTCCATTAACGTGCGCTCCATGGCGACATTCGTGTGTCGCAACGTCATACCCGGGAGGAGGGAGACCAATGAAGCGCAAGTATCTGAGTATCGCCATCGGTGGCATTCTGTTGGCACCGGCCGCCTTCGTGCAGGCGCAGGAGCAGCAGGCTGCAGGGAGTCAGGCCACCACGCTGGATTCGATCAAGGTCACCGCGCGCAAGCGTGAGGAAACCTTGCAGGACGTGCCGGTTGCGGTGACGGCGTTTACGCCGGAGACGCTGGACAAGCTGAACATCAAGGACCTGAGTGATCTGGGGGCACAGGTCCCGAATTTGACCATCTACGCTGCGCGTGGCTCGACCAGCACTGCGACGGTCTATATCCGCGGCGTAGGCCAGGCCGATCCGCTGTGGGGCGTGGATCCGGGCGTTGGCATCTACCTGGACGACGTCTATATCGCCCGCCCGCAGGGTGCGCTGCTGGATGTCTTCGACGTGGAGCGCATCGAGGTGCTGCGCGGTCCGCAGGGCACGCTGTACGGCAAGAACACCATTGGTGGCGCGATCAAGTACATCTCGCGCGGCCTGCCGCAGGAAACCTCCGGCTTCGCCTCGGTCACGGTTGGCAACTACAACCAGCTGGACGTGAAGGCAGGCATCGGCGGCGAGATCGGCGGCAAGGACAGCGGTCTGCGTGCACGCGTGGCCGTGGCCAGCATGAACCGCGACGGTTTTGGCAAGAACACCTATACCGGCCAGGATGTCAGCGACAAGGAAATCAACGCAGCGCGCCTGCAGATCGGTGCGTACTCGCAGGATGATTTCGACGTACAGTTTGCCTTCGACTACATGGATGACCAGTCCGGCGTGCGCGGTGCGCAGATGTTGGCACCCAATCCGCTGGCGCCAGCATGGCAGCCGACTTCGGACCGCTACGACATCCGCAGTGGCATGAAGAACGTCAACGACACCGAGATGAAGGGGGCCTCGGCAACCGTCAACTGGCGCCCGAGCGAGAACTGGGCGTTCAAGTACGTGCTGGCCAAGCGCGAGTCCGATACCGAGACCAACATCGACTTCGATACCACCCCGCTGCAGCTGGTGGATGTGCGCGCGTTCTACTCAGACAGCCAGGTCAGCCAGGAGCTGCAGGCCAATTTCGACGGCGGCGGTCGTGCGCGCGGTGTGATGGGCCTGTACTGGTTCAATGGCGATGCCGGTGGTCAGGTACTGAACCATTTCTGGAATCCGACCTTGCCGAACAGTATTGCCAATCCGCTGTATGGCGATACCCAGGGCGTGGTCAACACCAAGAGTATCGCTGTCTATGCAGATTGGACGTTCGATCTGACCGACAAGCTGAAGCTGGACGTGGGTGCCCGCTATACCGATGAAGACAAGAACGCGCTGGCACTGAATCGCTTCTACACCAGTGACCAGTACGGGACGTCATGGGGCACGGCGGCGAACTTCGACAAGACCGTCAACTTCAAGAATGTCTCACCGAAGTTGTCGCTGGACTACCAGATCACGTCCGACATCATGGCGTACATCTCCGGCTCGCGTGGTTTCAAGTCCGGTGGTTACAACATTCGTGCCAACACCACGTCCATTCCGCGTTCGGGTGAACCGTTCCAGGACGAAGTGGTCGACAGCTACGAGATCGGCAGGGCGTGTCCGATTTTTTGTGTGTGAGGCGGTTTAGTCCGGAAGTCTCTTTCAGCGAGCCAGCGTGAATCGGTCTTCGTAGATTATCGCGAACTGGTTCATCGCCGCCTT
>NZ_JBRRDW010000036.1:0-48523 GCF_056759895.1 Stenotrophomonas sp. STEN038 | reverse complement strand
GAAGGCGGCGATGAACCAGTTCGCGATAATCTACGAAGACCGATTCACGCTGGCTCGCTGAAAGAGACTTCCGGACTAAACCGCCTCACACACAAAAAATCGGACACGCCCTTGGTGATCCGACCAAGGCGATTTGAGCCGAGAGCATTTCTTGCAGGCATCGTTCTGCGGAACAGCGTCCTTCGAATGCAGTCGAATCAAAAAGAGCACAGCGATAGCGCTGTGCTCTTTTTGTTTGAGCGCGCGAATGATTGGGCGACCGTGTGTTTGTGGGAGCGGTGTGAACAGCGAAGCTGGCGTTAGTGAAGCCCCCAAGCCTTATGCCATCTGATGATCTATGTGCTTCGCGGCTCACGCCGCTCCTACAAAAAATCAGACGCCGACCCCGGTGTTGTAGGAGCGGCGTAAGCCGCGAAGCTGGCGTTGCTGAAGCGCCAAAGGTCCGTGCCCCTTGATGATCTACGTGCTTCGCGGCTCACGCCGCTCCTACAAGGGGAACATTCGCCGCTGTGATGCGTGGCCCAGAAAAGCAGAAAGCGGCCCTGAGGCCGCTTTCTGCTTTCAAGCTGCTTGGTTGGATCAGACGCTGCGCGGCTGATCGTCTTCCTGCTTCTTGGCTTCGGCATTCGCCTCTGCTGCGACGCGTTCCGCGTCTACGGCAGGAGCGACAACGACAGGCGTTGGTGCAGCTGCGGCGGCTGGTGCTGCAGTTTCAACGGCCGGCTTATCAGCCGTTTCTTCAACAGCCGGGGCCTGGGCGAACAGCTGCCCGTTTTCTGGAGCTGCAGGCTGTGCAACCACCACTGCGGCCGGTTCCGGCTGCGGGACGCTGACCGGAGCTGGTGCGGCGTTGACCGGTTCAGCAGCGGCGACCGGGACGATCGGTGCAGCGACGACTTCTGCCGGTGCGCTGACAACTAGCGGGGCAGCGACAGGCGCTTCCACGGTGGCGATCACCGGTGCTGCGACGACTGCTTCAGCGACGGTTTCCACCGGAGCGCTGATCGCCTGCTCGGCCTTGACGACTACCGGCTCAGCGGCAGCTGCCACTTCGACCGGAGCGACTGGAGCCGGTGCGCTTGCTGCGACAACGGCTTCAGCGACCGGGGCTTCAGTAACCGGTGCCGATGCAGCTGCTTCGACAACAGCGACAGGTGCTGCAGTAACAATAGCGGCGGCGTGCACGGGCGCGGAAACAACCGGCTTGGCTGCTGCTACCGGAGCGGACACTGGCGCGGCCGGGGTTGCGGGCTCGTCGTCGAACTCGAACTCGGGCTGGCTGCTGGCGGGCTTGGCCGGGGCTTCATTGACTTCGCCATCGGCGTCATCAAAACCCTCCAGGCCGTCCTCGTCAGCGCCCAGGTTCTCACCGCTGGCGGCGCCTTCGCCGTTGCCACGACGACGACGGCGACCGCCGCGACGACCGCGACGACGGCGACCACCGGCTTCACCGGCAGCTTCTTCGCCTGCAACAACCGGGTTGCCGTTCTCGTCGAGGATCACGGCTACTGCCGGCTGCTCCTCGGAGACGACCGCCGGCTTGGCGATCTCGGCAGCAATGGTGTTTTCCTTCACCACGACATCGGTGTTGGCAACGGCTTCGTTGGCAACAATCGCTGCTGCGGCAACGACTGGTGCTGCGACGGCCGGTGCAGCTGCGCGAGCGGCTTCCTGCTGTGGCTGCTGCTGGCGTGCGGGCTTCTCACCCTGCACGTTCTGCTGCTGTGCCTGCTTGTCGGCGTCCTGCTGCGGCTTGGGCTGCTTCGGCTGCTTGGGTTGTTTGGCCTGCTGCTGCTCGTTGTTGCGCTGCTGCTTGGGCTGCTGCTGTGCCTGCTCTCCGCGCGGCTGCTCATTGCGCTGCTTGGGTTGCTGCTGGGCGTTGTTCTGCGCCTGCGGCTGGGCCTGCTGCTGCGACTTTTCGGCGTTCTGGCGACGATCTTCGCGGCGCTGCTCATCACGGCGGTTGCCGTTGGCGTTGCCACCCGCATTTGCATTGCCGTTGCCGCCGCGACCCTGCTGGCCGTTGCGGCCGTCACGGCGCTGGTTGCCGCGCTCGTTGCGGTTGTTGCGGCCGTTGTCCTGACGCTGCGGCTGTGCCGGCTGTGCGGCCGGGGCCGGCTCGCCGCCGAACACGCGCTTCAGCCAACCCATCACGCCGCCAGCGGCGGGAGCGACGGGTGCGGCAACCGGTGCCGGAGCCGGGGCGGCTTCGACGACTTCACGGATCGGCGCAGGCTGGCTGTGCTTGACGTGGGTCACGGCCGGGGCCGGGATGTTCAGCTGGGCCTTGGTCAGTGCATGCACCGGCAGCTTGCGCGGGGTACCGCGTTGGTAGCTGGGCTTGCTCGACTCTTCACCCAGCTCGTTGTCGCGCAGGCGCGTGACTTCGTAGTGCGGGGTGTGCAACTGCTCATCGGCAACGATGACGATGGGCGCGTCGTGACGCTGCTCGATTTCACGCAGGGCGCTGCGCTTCTCGTTGAGCAGGTAGTTGGCGATCTCGACCGGGGCCTGGACCAGAACCTGTCCGGTGTTCTCCTTCATCGCATGCTCTTCGGCAACGCGGATGATGGACAGCGACAGCGACTCGATGCTGCGCATGCGGCCTTGGCCGTCACAACGCGGGCAGACGATCTGGCTGGATTCGCCCAGGCTCGGACGCAGGCGCTGGCGGCTCATTTCCATCAGGCCGAAGCGCGAGATGCGGCCCAGCTGGACGCGGGCGCGGTCGTACTTCAGCGCATTCTGCAGGCGGTTTTCGACTTCGCGCTGGTGCTTGCTGGAGGACATGTCGATGAAATCGATGACCACCAGACCGCCCAGGTCGCGCAGGCGCAGCTGGCGGGCGACTTCTTCGGCCGCTTCCAGATTGGTCTGGAAGGCGGTGTCTTCGATGTCGCTGCCCTTGGTGGAGCGGGCAGAGTTGACGTCGACCGCGGTCAGCGCTTCGGTCTGGTCAACCACGATAGAACCGCCGGACGGCAGGCGCACGTTGCGCTCGTAGATCGCCTCGATCTGCGATTCGATCTGGAAGCGGTTGAACAGCGGGATATCGTCTTTGTAATGCTTGAGCTTGCGCAGGGTCTGCGGCATCACCTGCTGCATGAAGTCGCGTGCGGTCTCGTACAGCTCTTCGGTGTCGACCAGGATCTCGCCGACGTCCGAGCGCAGGTAGTCGCGCAGGGCGCGCACGATCAGGCGCGATTCCTGGTAGATCAGGAACGGGGCCGGCTTGGTCAGTGCGGCTTCGGCGATCGAGCGCCAGACCTGCAGCAGATAGTCCAGATCCCACTGCAGCTCTTCGGCATCGCGGCCGACGCCGGCGGTGCGGATGATCACGCCCATATCGTCGGGGATGTTGAGCTTGTCCAGCGCTTCCTTCAGGGCGGCGCGGTCTTCACCCTCGATGCGACGGGACACGCCGCCGGCTGAGGGAGAGTTCGGCATCAGCACCATGTAGCGGCCGGCCAGGGAGATGAAGGTGGTCAGGGCGGCGCCCTTGTTGCCACGCTCTTCCTTGTCGACCTGCACGACGATTTCCTGGCCTTCGCGCAGGAGTTCTTTGATGGAGGCCTTGTTGTGGTCCACGCCCGCCTGGAAATAGTCGCGGGAGATTTCCTTGAGCGGCAGGAAGCCATGGCGGTCACCGCCGTACTCGACAAAGGCGGCCTCGAGCGACGGCTCAAGACGGGTGATGCGGCCCTTGTAGATGTTGGACTTCTTCTGTTCCTTGGACGGTTGCTCGATGTCGATGTCGTACAGGTTTTGCCCGTCGACGATGGCCACGCGCAGTTCTTCAGCCTGCGTGGCATTGATCAGCATTCGCTTCATTGTGCGTTCCTCGCGCGCTGCTACCGCGCGGAACGCCATGGGGTTTCGCCTCTGGACACGGTTCACCGCCCATTCGCGCAGGCGCGGGTAGGGCGGCTTGGGTTTCCAGCGCTACGACACCACGGCAGGCCGCGGGAGCGCTTCTTTCTTGTTTTAGGTGTTTCAGGGCCGGCGTCCGCCCGCGGCCGTGGCCGATGGCGTCGCGCGGGACATGGGTTTCGTCCAGCTCGGATGCTTTTTGGCATCCGGCGATGGCCGGGAACGCCGACGAGCCGCTAACATGGCCGCCCCGGGGGCGGTGGCCGCGCACTGTGCCGGATTCGTAGGGAGCGGGGCTTCTGGCCCTGACCAACTTCCAACGAAATCAAACCCTTATATCGCCCCCCGAGTGTAGCAGAATAAATAGGCCGATGACTGATTCCGACAAGCCCCACGCACCGCCTGCCGCCAAGAGCAGCGTGCGCATGATCAAAGTGCCCGAAGACAGGGCAGGCCAGCGACTGGACAACTTTTTGTTGGGTCAGCTGAAGGGCGCGCCACGCAGCCTGGTCTACAAACTGGTCCGCAGTGGCCAGGTTCGTGTGAATGGCGGCCGTGCCAAGGCCGACCGCAAGCTGGACGGCGGTGAAGAGGTGCGCATCCCGCCGGTCAATCTCAATGAGATTGGAGACAAGGCGCCGCCACCGAGCAGCTTCCTGCAGCGTATGGAAGAAGCCATCGTCTTCGAGGATGCGAAGCTGTTGGTGATCAACAAGCCGACCGGAGTGGCCAGCCACGGCGGCAGCGGCATCAGCCACGGTGCGATCGAGACCATGCGGGCGCTACGCCCGAACATGAACCTGGAGCTGGTGCACCGGCTGGACCGGGATACTTCTGGTCTGCTGATCCTGGCCAAGAAGCGCTCGGCCCTGGTCGAGCTGCAGGCCTTGCTGCGTGAAGACCATGGCGG
Organism: Stenotrophomonas sp. STEN038; assembly: GCF_056759895.1. NCBI lineage: Bacteria > Pseudomonadati > Pseudomonadota > Gammaproteobacteria > Lysobacterales > Lysobacteraceae > Stenotrophomonas > Stenotrophomonas sp. STEN038. The sequence goes on along the minus strand of NZ_JBRRDW010000036.1, from coordinate 43,743 downwards.
CATCCAGAAGCGCTACCTGACCTTGCTGGCCGGGCGTATGCCCGATGGCGTGATGAGTGTGGACGCGCCGCTGCATGTCGGCCTGCGTCAGGGCGGCGAGCGCCATGTCCAGGTGAATGCGATCGGCAAGCCGTCGCTGAGTCATTTCAAGGTGTTGGAACGTCGCGGCGGGCAATCCTACTGCGAAGTCCGGATCGAAACCGGCCGCACCCACCAGATCCGCGTGCATGCCCAGCACATCGGCCATCCGGTGGCCGGTGACGACAAATACGGCGATCCTGCAGTCAACAAGCGCTTTCGTGAGCAGATCGGGCTGAAACGCCTGTTCCTGCACGCGGCCTCGCTGGAGTTCGCGCTGGATGGCGGCAAGACACCTTATGTATTGAATGCGCCGCTGCCGCAGGATCTGGTTGAGGCGATGAACAGGCTTTGAAGGCCTGAAGCCGGGATTGGGGGCAAGGGTTTGTGGGAGCGGCGTGAGCCGCGAAGCTGACCTTGCTTGGAGCCTCTCGCATCCCGGATATCTGATGGTGTGTGGGCTTCGCGGCTTACGCCGCTCCCACAAAGGAACCGGTTCCGGATCTGGCAGGGTTGCGTGTCGCTCCCTGCCTCACTACCACTTGAACAACACAAGACTCACCGCGATCGTGGCCATGCCGATCACCAGTCCGTACACGGTCTCATGGCCCTTGGCGTAACGCTTGGCCGCCGGCAGTAGTTCATCCAGGGCCAGGAACACCATGATGCCCGAGATCAGCCCGAACACCGCGCCGAAGGTGGCGTGGGACAGCGAGCCGGCCAAGGCGAAATAGCCAATGGCGGCGCCAACTGGCTCGGCCAGCCCCGACAGCAGGCTGGCGAAAACCGCATAGGACTTGCGCCCGGTGGCGAAGTACACCGGCACGGCGATGGCGATGCCTTCCGGGATGTTGTGGATGGCGATGGCGAAGGCCAGTGGCAGGCCGACCGACGGGCTTTCCAGCGTGGCGAAGAAGGTTGCCAGGCCTTCCGGGAAGTTGTGTGCGGTAATCGCCACCGCGCTGAGCAGGCCGACCCGGCGGATGTTGCTGCGGGTCTTTTCCTTGAATGCCGGGTCCTGCTTGTCCAGGGTTTCGTGCGGGTTGGGCACGAAATGGTCGATCAATACGACCAGCAGCACGCCGCCCAGGAACCAGAGCGTGCCGTAGGTGAAGCCGAGACGGTCGCCGTATGCCAGTGCAAAAGAAGCCACGGACTTGTTCAGGATCTCCGACAGCGACACATAGACCATCGCGCCGCCGGCAAAGGCCAGGCCAAAGGCCAGCAGGCGCGGGTTGGGCCGCCTGGAGAACACCACCATCAGGCTGCCGACGGTGGTAGCCAGGCCGGCAGCCAGGGTCAGCCCGAAGGCCATCCATAGATTTTCGGGGGTAACTGGATGCATCAGTCGCGATCAGCCGCCACGACGCGCGCGTTCTTCGATGGCAAAGCACTCATTCGGCTTCGGGTCCGGCGGGTTGAAGCTGACCGGTACCTGGATGGTGGTCGGCACCGGCTGGCCGTTACGGGTGGCTGGGTTGAATTTCCACTCGCGCACGCGACGCGCGGCGGAGTCGTCCAGCTGGCTGTTGCCGCTGCTGGTGACCAGCGACACCTCGGTAGGCGTGCCCTGCGGGCCAACCACCACGCGCAGCACGCTCTTGCCGCCAACGCCGGTGCAGGCCAGTTCGGCCGGATAGTCCGGTGGCGGGGTTTGCACGGCGGCTACTTCGGTCGGGGCGACGGTCGGCACCGCCGGTTGGTCGGAGGAGTTGCAGGCGCTCAAGGCGGCCACGGTGCCCAATGCAGCGAACAGCAGACGCAGTTTCATGTCATTGCTCCGTTAATGCGGATGCCTTGGCGGCACAGATGAAGTCGTTCTCGCTCAGGCCGCCTACATCGTGGGTGGAAAAGCGCACAACGGCACGGTCGTAGTGCACGCCCAGGTCGGGGTGGTGGTCTTCGCGGTGCGCAACCCAGGCAAGCGCGTTCACGAATGCCATGGTGCCGTGGTAGTTGTCAAAGCGGAATGTACGGGTCAGGGCCTGGCCGTTCTCGGCCAGCTCCCAACCCGGGACCTGCGGCAGCAGCTCGGCGACGCGGGCCTGGCTGAGGCGATATTCGCTGCCCCGGCGCGGGCTGCAGTGCGCTTGTGCCAGCGGGATGAGATCAGGGGCCATGCATACCTCCATAACAGGTGACTGAACTGTGCCGACGTTGGAATCACTGTCCCATCGATGGCAACCAAGACACGGCTAGAATACCCGCATGATCCAGATCTCAGATACCGCCCAAACGCATTTCCGCAAGTTGATCGAACGCGAGGCCGTGCCCGGGATGGGCGTGCGACTCAGCGCGATGGACCCGGGCACCCCAAGCGCGGATGCGCGCCTTGAATTTGCCGAGCCGGCTGACCTGCTCGGTGACGAATGGGCCGTGGACTGCGATGGCTTCACTTTGTATATCGCTGCCACCAGCGTGGCGTGGTTGGACGGCGCCGAGATCGATTTCGTCACCCAGGCGGCCGGCACCCAGCAGCTGACCATCAAGGCGCCCAAGATCAAAGGCGAAGCCCCCGGTGATGCAGCGTCCATCGTCGAGCGTGTGCGTTGGGTGATTGAAAACGAAATCAATCCGCAGCTGGCATCGCATGGCGGCCGCGTCGCAGTACAGGAAGTATCAGCCGATGGCGTGGTGCTGCTGCGCTTCGGTGGTGGCTGCCACGGCTGCGGCATGGCGGATGTGACCTTGAAGCAGGGGATCGAGAAGACCTTGATGGGCCGGGTGCCGGGCATCACCGCCGTGCGTGACGCCACCGACCACGAAACCGGTCAGGCCCCGTATATTCCGCGCGACGGCGCGGGCTGAGCCGCTACCACGCATGCCGGTGACATCGGTTACCGAGCTGATCAATCTGCTGGCCTCGCGCCGGCAGACCAGCATCCTGCACGATCGTCGTACCGGCATGCCGTACAGCTGGAGCAACTGGCTGCGCACGCGTGTGTCCAAGGGGCTGTCCGCGTTTGTCGATGCCGATGCTGCCGATGCCATGGCAGCTCGACCGCCGCGACCACGCGAGGCTGCAGCTGCGCCGTTGCCATTGTGGCAACACATCGTGTTGCTGTTCTGGAATGGGGGTGAACCGCCGCCGCGCGATCAGCGCGGCCTGCGTTGGTTTGCCGGGTTCTTCAGTGCCGGCCTGCATGTGCTGTTCGCGCTGCTGTTGCTGTGGGTGGCGCTGGTGCGCAGCAATGTGCCGGAACCGGACGCCGAAGAAGGCGAGCGCGTGCAGGTGGAATATATCGGGCGCGGTACGCCGGACGAAGAGGGCGGTGGTGCCCCGCAGGCTGCCGAGGCGGCGGGTGCGCAGGCGGCAGTTGCAGCGCAGTCTGGGGCTGCTGCGGCTGAGTCATCGGCGCCAACAGCACAGGAATCGGTTGAAGCCCCGGCTGCAAGCGCTGCGCAGGCCAATGCGGCGTCTGCTGAGCCAACATTCGAGCCTGAGTGGATGCAGATTGATGCATCCAAGCCAGTGCCGGAGCCGCCAACCGCCAGCGAGCAGCCGCTGCAGGTGACAGAGACAAGCCGGCCGACCAGTGAGTTCGTGGTGCCTCCAGCCACGGTCACTGCGCCTGCGTTGCGCAGCAGCCAAGCCCAGGTGCGCGAACGCACGATCGAAACCGCGGTTGATCGTCCGCAGCCAACCCCGGCGCTACGCCAGCCCACGGAAGTTGCAGTGCAGCTGCGTTCGACCCAGGTGCAGGTCCGCGAACGCCAGATCGAAGTGGCCACGCAGCAACCAGTAGCGGTAGTTCAGCCGCGTGCGCGAGAAACGCAGGTGCAGATTCGCACGCCTGAGTTTGGTGTGCGCGAACGTCAGGTTGAAACCGCAACGCAGGAATCGGTGGCGATGGCGGCGCTGCCAGTGCCCGCTGCCCAGGTACAAGTAAAGGCGCCGACGATGGCAGTGCGTGAGCGTGCGGTACCCGGGGTGCCGGACAAGCCCGCCGCGCACGCGGCGACGTCTGCAGCTGCTGCGACGCAGGCATCAACCGGTACACCGGCAGCAAGTGCATCGACCAGCCCGTCGCGCACTGGCGGGCAGGCGGCGGCCAATCCAAGTCCGCGCGCTGGAACCAGCACAGGTGCAGGTCCCAAGCCGCTGGATCGCAGCGGCGGTTGGGCGGCGCCAAATCGTGGCGATGATTGGGGTGCCGCGCAGCGACAGGTTGCCGGTAGCGCTGGCGGTCAGGCTGACAGGGGTACGGGATTGTTCAATGCCGATGGCAGCGTAAAGCTGGGTGGCAACGAGGGGCAGGCGCAGGACGCCGCCAAGCGTGGCGCACCGGGTGGTGATGCCGATAGCTGGAGCCGCGAGCGCATTGCCGAGTCCGGCACCTGGCTCAAGCGCCCGCCGTATGACTACACACCAACCTCGTTCGACAAGTACTGGGCCCCGAACGAGTCCTTGCTGGCCGAGTGGGTACGCAAGGGCATCAAGAGCGTGGAGATCCCGATCCCCGGCTCAAAGAGCAAGATTTCCTGTGTGGTGTCGATGCTGCAATTCGGCGGCGGCTGCGGCTTGACCAACCCGAACATGCAGGAGCAGCCGGCGGAAGCAAGGCCGCCACCGGATATCCCGTTCAAGAAAGAGCTGCAGGAAGACAACGGCAGCCGCTGAAACTTGGATCGCGGCGTGCCGTGTGTCGCATCCTTTCAACGTGTTTGTGGGAGCGGCGTAAGCCGCGAAGCACATAGCCAATCAGATGCCGCAGATGCTGGAGGTTTCGGCAATGCCCGCTTCGCGGCTTACACCGCTCCCACAGGCGGTGCTTGGTGCATCGTGCGTGCAGACCAAACAACGTAGCTCAGGTAAGCACAGCGCACCTGGGGCTGTTGATGCACAGCTGCAGCTGCCTTTGTCTTCCGGAATTCAGCTGCCCATGACGAAGAATGTGAAACCGGAGTTCGGCACGCGCTCGTTGTCGGCGCTGACCTCCGCGATCTCCTCGAAGAAAACCCTGGCGTCTTCGTTGCGTAGTTCAGCAGGAATATTCAGCACATCTTCGTTCCGTAACAGATCCAGAACCTGTGCTTCTGCCTCGCCCGGAGTTGCTGCCTCTGTAAAGCGGGTTGCGTAGAAGCCGATGGGCTCGAGCTTGCCCAAAAGGGCGCCTGGGAAGTTTTCGCCGCAGATCAAGCATCGATAAAGTGGCATGTGCGATCAGGTATCCGTTGTGGGGCTGGCGTAAGCCGCGAAGCAGGTGGCGCTTCAGATGGCATAAATGAGTGGTGCTCCAACAATGTCAGCTTCGCGGCTGCCGCCGCTTCCACAAACAGTGCGAAGCGTATTGAGAACAAAGCCGCCCAAGGGCGGCTTTGTTGTTTCAGTGTGGTGCTGCGATGGCTGTTGTCAGTCCACGCCGTGCAGGTCGCGCAACTGGCTGGGACGTGAGCCGAAGTAGGCTGCGAGGTCCGCGATGTCCTGATCGCTCAGGTTCTGCGCCTGCGGGGTCATCAGCATGTGGTCGCGGGTGCTGGCACGGTAGGCCTGCAGCGCGTGGGCGAGGTAGTCGCCGTACTGGCCGCCGAGCTTGGGGTAGGTCGGGTCGATCGGATTGTTGCCGTCGGCGCCGTGGCAGTCGATGCAACTCTGCCCGGTGGCCTTGCCCTTGGCAGCGGCCAGGTGCTCACCGGCGGCGATGCGGCCGGCCGGCAGGCCAGCGGAGGAACTGGATCCGTGTTCACCGCTGGCATGGCCGGGGTCGGCCGCGGATTTGCCGCTGGACTCGACCTGCGACTGCGTACAGGCAGCCAGACCCATGGCGGCGAACAGGGCGATGGACAAACGCAGTGCGTGCGTGGCTTTCGTCATGGTCGGCGCTTATTTGAGGGTGGACAGGTAGGCGGAGAGATCAGCAATGTCCTGCGGGCTGAAACTCATCGATTGCGCCTGCATCGTTGGATGCTTGCGCTTGCCTTCGCGGTACTCGGTCAGCGCCTGGGTCAGGTATTGCGGCGACTGCCCACCGATCTTCGGCACGCGGTAGCTGGGGTAGGCGTTCTTGTAGCCGGTGATGCCGTGGCAGCCTTGGCAGGTATAGGCCAGGGTCCGGCCGGTGGCGGCATTGCCTGTGCTGGCCGCTGCTGGTGTGGCGGCGGGGGCAGCAGTGGCGGGGGCGACGGCGGGTGGAGCAGACTGCGGATCAGCTTGGGCGGCCCCGAAGGTCAGGGCAAAAGCCAGAGCGAAACAAGCGGCGAGCGGCTGCGAGCGCATGGTTTCCTTATCCGGTAAGCGGGTCTGGGGTTCCGCCGTGGGATACGGAACGGGCCGAGTATAGCCCGCGTATTTACCCGTTCGGAACAGGCACTTGGATGCTGCAATGCGGTAGGTGGAACCATAAGGTGCAGGTACCCATGACTTTCGGGGCATGGTGTTGATGTGGGGTGGTGCAATACTTTGCTACAACACCTGCCTACGCATCCCCAGGGACAAGACGATGTCGCGACTTTTCACTCTGCACGCCCGCACCGGAAGCTGTGCTGCTGCACTCCTGATCACCACTTCCCTGTTGCTTGGCGGTTGCAAAGCCGGTGGCGAGGAAGCCAAGGCCAAGACGCCGGATGAGCAGAAGGCCAGTGATGCCGTGCCGGTGGAAGTGGCCAAGGCCGAGCGCCGTGCCATTGCCGCCAGCTATACCGGTACCGCGGCGTTGGAGCCGCGCGCTGAATCGCAGGTGGTCGCCAAGACCTCCGGCGTGGCCCTGGCGGTGCTGGTCGAAGAAGGCCAGCTGGTACGCGCTGGGCAACCGCTGGTTCGGTTGGACCCGGACCGCGCGCGCCTGAGCGTGGCACAGAGCGAAGCGCAGATGCGCAAGCTGGAGAACAGCTATCACCGCGCCGAGAAGCTGGTGCAGCAACAGCTGGTCAGTGCCGCCGATGTGGACCAGTTGCGCTATGACCTGGAGAACGCGCGGGCGATGTACCGGATGGCGACGCTGGAGTTGTCCTACACGACGGTGGTCGCGCCGATCTCGGGCGTGGTCGCCTCGCGTGACATCAAGCCGGGCAACTTCGTGCAGATCAACTCGCCGATCATCCGCATCGTCGACAGCGCGCAGCTGGAAGCCACCCTCAATGTGCCGGAGCGCGAGATCGCCAAGCTCAAGCCGGGCCAGGCCGTGTCGCTGCAGGTAGATGCGCTGCCTGGCAAGCCGTTCACCGGTACTGTGGATCGCGTTGCGCCGGTGGTCGACAACGGCACCGGTACGTTCCGCGTGGTGACCACCTTCACCGGCGAAGAAGCACTGCAGGCCGGCATGTTCGGTCGCCTGAGCATCAACTACGACCAGCGCGCCGATGCACTGGTGGTGCCGCGTACCGCACTGCTGGAAGACGGTGGCAAGCCGGCGGTCTACGTGGTGCGTGACGGCAAGGCCGTGCGTACCGAGCTGGCCCTGGGTTACGACGACGCTGGCTTCATCGAAGTACGCAACGGTCTGAAGCAGGGTGATGAAGTCGTCATCGCCGGCAAGGCAGCACTGCGTGAAGGCAGTGCGGTGCAGGTGATCGGCAAGGAGAAGGCGGTCGCAGCGGCGGCCAAGGCGCCGGCAGCTGCACAGGCGACCAAACAATGAGTGACCACGGACCGTCGGCTTCCGGCGGTGGCTTCGATCTGATCGAGTTCGCCACCCGCCGCCGCGTCACCATCGCGATGATGACGCTGACCCTGGTGTTGTTTGGCCTGATCTCGCTGTCCAGCCTGAAGGTCGAACTGCTGCCGGACCTGAGCTATCCCACCCTGACCGTGCGTACCGATTACGAAGGTGCGGCGCCGGCCGAGGTGGAAACCCTGATTTCGCAGCCGGCCGAAGAAGCGCTGGGCATCGTCAAGGGCCTGCGCAAGCTCAAGTCGATCTCGCGCACCGGTCAAAGCGACGTGGTGCTGGAGTTCGCCTGGGGCACGGACATGCAGCAGGCCGGGCTCGACGTGCGCGACAAGATGGAGACGCTGCAGCTGCCGCTGGAGGCCAAGCCGCCGGTGCTGCTGCGCTTCAATCCCTCGACCCAGCCGATCATGCGGTTGGCGCTGTCGTCCAAGCAGGAAGCAGGCAACGACGCCGATGCCGTGCGTCGCCTGATGGAACTGCGACGCTATGCCGATGAAGATCTCAAGCGCAAGCTTGAGCCGGTCAGCGGTGTGGCTGCGGTCAAGGTCGGCGGTGGTCTGGAAGACGAGATCCAGGTCGATATCGACCAGCGCAAGCTGGCTGCGCTCGGTCTGTCGTTGGACACGGTGATCCAGCGCCTGCAGCAGGAGAACGTGAACCTGTCCGGCGGTCGTCTGGAAGAAGGTTCGCAGCGTTACCTGGTGCGTACCGTCAACCAGTTCGCCACCGTCGAACAGATGCGCGAGATGCTGCTGACCACGGCCAGCGGCTCCAGCACTGCCAGCTCGACCGGTGAGAACCGCCAGCTGATGTCGGCCATCCTCGGCAGCAGCGATCCCAATGTGATCGCGGCGATGCGCAGTGATGGCAGCAGCAGCGCGCCCAGCGTGCGCTTGAAGGACGTGGCCGAGGTGCGCCAGGGCTACAAGGAGCGCGAAGCGGTGATCCGCGCTGCCGGCCATGAAGCGGTCGAACTCGCGGTCTACAAGGAAGGCGACGCCAATACCGTTTCCACTGCCGATGCACTGGAAGCCAAGCTCGAAACCATCCGCAAGGAAATGCCCAAGGACATCGAGATGACGATGGTGGAGGACCAGTCGGTCTTCATCCGCCACGCCATCAAGGACGTCAAGATCGATGCGGTGATCGGCGGCTTGCTGTCGGTGCTGATCATCTTCCTGTTCCTGCGCGATGGTTGGAGCACCTTCGTGATCTCGCTGTCGCTGCCGATCTCGATCATCGCCACGTTCTTCTTCATGGGCCAGCTCGGCCTGAGCTTGAACGTGATGTCGCTGGGCGGTCTGGCGCTTGCCACCGGCCTGGTGGTGGATGACTCGATCGTGGTGCTGGAGTCCATCGCCAAGGCGCGCGAGCGCGGCATGGGCATCCTGGAAGCGGCGATCAAGGGCACCCGTGAAGTGTTCATGGCAGTGGTTGCCTCGACCCTGACCACCATCGCGGTGTTCCTGCCGCTGGTATTCGTCGAAGGCATCGCCGGCCAGTTGTTCCGTGACCAGGCCTTGACCGTGTCGATCGCCATCGCGGTGTCGCTGGTGGTGTCGATGACGTTGATTCCAATGCTGAGCGCGCTGAAGGGCCGTCCGCCGTTGGAGTTCCCGGCCGAAGACCCGCGTGAGCCGTGGCGTCCGCAAAGCCGCTGGAAGAAGCCGGCTGCCTATGCAGGCCGTGGCATCGGCGCGATGTTCCGCTATGGCTTCTATTTCCTGGCCTGGAGCGTGGTGCGGATCTTCCGTGGCATCGCCGCGGTGGTCGGCCCGGTGATGCGCAAGGCAAGTGACCTGGCGATGGCGCCGTATGGCCGCGCTGAGGCTGGCTATCTGCGCGCGCTGCCGGCAGCACTGAAGCGTCCGTGGCCGATCCTCGGTTTTGCAACCCTGGCCTTTGGCCTGACCTTGGCAGCGTTGCCGTTGCTGGGCGTGGACCTGCTGCCGCAGCTGGCCCAGGACCGCTTCGAGATGACTGCCAAGCTGCCGCCCGGCACGCCGCTGGCACAGACCGATGCATTGGTACGCGAAGTACAGCGCAAGCATGCTGGCGAAGAGGGTGTGCGCCTGCTGTACGGCGTCTCCGGTACCGGTACCCGCCTGGATGCCAGCCCGACCGAGAGTGGCGAGAACATCGGCAAGCTGTCGGTGGTGATGAATGACACCAAGCTGGAGCCGGCACTGACCGAGAAGCTGCGCGAAACCATGAAGGCCTGGCCATCAGCACAGGTGGATTTCGCCCGCCCGGAGCTGTTCGCGCTGTCGCCGCCGCTGGAAATCGAAATCGAGGGCAATAATCTCGAAGACATCCGCGTCGCCGGCAATCGCCTGGCCGGCATGCTGCGCGAGAACCCGCACTACGCCGACGTCAAGTCGACGGTGGAGCAGGGCTTCCCTGAAATCCAGGTGGTGTTCGATCAGGACCGTGCTGCGGCACTGGGCCTGACCACACGTCAGATCGCCGATGCGGTGGTCAACAAGGTCAAGGGCAATGTCGCCACCCGCTACAGCTTCCGTGATCGCAAGATCGACGTGCTGGTGCGTGTGCAGGAGTCGGAACGTTCGTCGGTGAACGACATCCGCCGCCTGATCGTCAACCCGACCGGTGCCAAGTCAATCGAGCTGGGCTCGGTGGCTGACGTCATCGCCACCACCGGTCCGAGCGAGATCCACCGCGCTGACCAGCGTCGCGTGGCGATTGTCTCGGCCAACCTGCGCGATATCGACCTGGGCAAGGCCATCACCGAAGTGCAGAGCATGGTCGCCAAGAACCCGCTGGGCACCGACGTAGGCATGCACATCGGTGGCCAGGGCCAGGAGCTGGGCGAGTCGATCCGCTCGCTGCTGTTTGCCTTTGCATTGGCGGTGTTCCTGGTCTACCTGGTGATGGCATCGCAGTTCGAATCGCTGCTGCATCCCTTCGTGATTCTGTTCACCATTCCGCTCGCACTGGTTGGTGCTGTGGCAGCTTTGCTGCTGGCGCGTTCGCCGGTCTCGGTGGTGGTGTTCATCGGCTTGATTCTATTGGTCGGTTTGGTGGTGAAGAACGCCATCATCCTGATCGACAAGGTCAACCAGCTGCGCGAAGAGGGCGTTGCCAAGCGTGAGGCCCTGGTTGAGGGCGCACGTTCGCGTCTGCGTCCGATCATGATGACCACGCTGTGCGCGGTGTTCGGCTTCCTGCCGCTGGCCCTGGCCTTCGGTGAAGGTGCCGAAGTGCGCTCGCCGATGGCGATCACGGTGATCGGCGGCTTGCTGGTCTCGACCATGTTGACCCTGCTGGTGATCCCGGTGGTGTATGACCTGCTGGACCGCAAACCGGACGAGTACTACGCCGAGCGCGGCCGTCGTGCACGCCAGGCGATGGCCCAGGCCGAGCAGGTGCTGAGCCATGAGCAGGATCCCATCGGCGGCATCAAGGACTGAGCGGATGAATATCACCGAGCTGTCCATCCGCCGCCCTGTCACCACCATCATGTTGTTTGTGTCGATGGTGGTGATCGGCCTGATTGCTGCGTTCAAGCTGCCGTTGGAGTCCGAACCGGAAGCATCGATCCCGTTCTTCTTCATCGCACTGCCGTACCCGGGTTCGACCCCGGAAGAAGTGGAGCGCAACCTGCTGCGGCCGGTTGAAGAGGCCATCGCCACGATGCCCGGCATCAAGACGATGAACTCGCGCGCCAACGCCGAAGGCGGGCAGATCCAGGTCGAATTCAGTGACTGGAACCGCGATATCGCCATGGCCGCGTCCGAAGCGCGTGAGCGTATCGACGCGGTGCGTGACGAGTTGCCGGACGACTTCCGTCGTTACTACGTGCAGCGCTGGAGCACCAGTGACCAGGAAGCGATCAGCCTGCGTCTGAACAGTGCCGAGGACCTGACCGCGCGCGCCGACATGATCGAGCGTGCCATCAAGCAGCGCCTGGAGCGTCTGCCCGGCGTGGCCCGTGTTGAAGTGGAAGGCGTTGCCAAGCAGGAAGTTCTGATCGCGCTGGACAAGGACCGCATCAGCGCGCACGGCGTGGCCCTGAATGATCTGGTGCAGAAGCTGCAGGCGGCCAACTTCGCGGTATCGGCCGGACAGATCACCGAGGACGGTCGGCGCCTGCGCGTGCAACCCAAGGGCGAGCTGCTGGAAGTGCAGGAGCTGCGCGACCTGCCGGTCAACAACCGCGGTACCCGCCTGTCCGACATCGCCGAGGTCAGCCTGCAGCCGCAGCGTATGAGCTATGTGCGACGCATGGAAGGCAAGCCCAGCGTGGGCGTGGACATCTACAAGGAGCGCTCGGCGAACCTGGTGGACCTGTCGCGCGCTGTGACCAAGGAAGTCGCGTTGCTGGGCGAGGATCCGGCGTTGCGCGGTGTCGACATCGAGATCGCCTGGGATTCCGGCAAGGCGGTCACAAGTTCGTTGCTTGCGCTGGCCGAGGCCGGTGCGATCGGCCTGCTGTTATCGGTGATCGTGCTGTACGCCTTCCTGCGCCATTGGCCGTCAACGCTGATGGTGTCAATGGCGATCCCGATCTGTTTCATCATGACGCTGGGCTTCATGTACTTCACCGGCATCAGCCTGAACATCATCTCGATGATGGGCTTGTTGCTGGCGGTGGGCATGCTGGTGGATAACGCCGTGGTGGTGGTGGAGAGCATCTACCAGGAGCGCGAGAAATACCCCGGCAAACCGGAGATGGCATCCATCATCGGTACCCGCCATGTGGCGATCGCACTGTCGGCCGGCACCTTGTGCCACTGCGTGGTGTTCCTGCCGATGATGTTCGGCGAGAAGAACATCATCACCATCTACCTGACCCAGCTGGCGCTGACCATCTCGTTCTCGTTGCTGGCCTCGTGGCTGGTGGCGGTGAGCCTGATCCCGATGCTGTCGGCACGGATGAAGACCCCGCCGGCATTGAAGTCGCCGTTCATCAGCCGTCTGCAGGAGCGTTATGCGCGGATACTGCGCTGGACCTTGCAGAACCGTGGCTGGAGCGTAGCCGGTATCGTGCTGGTGTCGGTGCTCAGCGTGTGGCCGATGACCCATACCACCGGTGGTGGCGATGACAATGATCCGGATGAGATCAACATCTTCTACCAATGGAAGGGCTCCTATTCCAAGGAAGAGATGGGTAAGGAAGTGCAGCGGGTCGAGGACTTCGTCAACGCCAATCGCGACGAGTTCAAGATCAAGCGCGTGTACAGCCGTTTCGCCGAACAGGGCTGGGCGCAGACGCGCCTGTACCTGACCGTTGACGACCGCGAGCAAAGCAAGAAGATCGAGGAAGAGGTGCGCAAGGGGCTGCCACAGTCGGCGCGTGCCAAGATAGGTATCGGCTGGCCGGGTGGCATGGGCAGCGAAGGGCAGGGTCTGCGTTTCAGTCTGGTCGGTGATTCAAGCCAGACTCTGCGGGAGTTGGCCGACGACATCGTGCCGATCCTGGCGCGCAATTCCAAGTTGCGTGATGTGCGCGTGGACGTGGGTGATGCCAATGCCGAGCTGGCGGTGCGGGTCAACCGCGAGCGCGCGGCGTCGTATGGTTTCAGTGCCCAGCAGGTGGCGCAGTTCGTTGGCATGGCGTTGCGTGGCTCATCGCTGCGTGACTTCCACCGTGATGACGTCGAGATTCCGGTCAACGTGCGCTTCTCGGGCTCGGAGAACTACAGCATCGAGGACTTGTCTTCGTTCATGGTACGCAGCTCCAGTGGCAAGGAGATCCCGCTGCTGGCGATGGTGGACGTCAACGTCAATCCGGCGGCCAATTCCATCCAGCGCCTGAACCGGCAGACCATGCTGCGTATCGAGGCCGGCCTGGCCAAGGACGTGCCGATGGACCAGGCGCGCAAGTCCGTCGAGGAGACACTGGATCGCGTGCAGTTCCCGCCGGGCTATGGCTATACCTTCAATGGCGCCGGCTTCAACATCAACTTCGACGGCATGGATCAGATGGTGAGTGCGATCTTCATCGCCCTGATCCTGATGGTGGTGATCATGGCGGCGGTGTTCGAGTCGCTGTTGTTCCCGGCCGCGATCATGTCCTGCGTGCTGTTCTCGATCTACGGTGTGTATTGGCTGTTCTGGCTGACCGGCACCGAGATGAACATCATGGCGGTGATCGGCATCCTGGTGCTGATGGGCGTGGTGGTGAACAACGGCATCGTGATGATCGAGCACATCAACAACCTGCGCCGACGTGGTGTGTCGCGCACGGAGGCCTTGATCGAGGGCAGCCGTGAGCGTCTGCGGCCGATCATGATGACGATGGGCACGGCGATCCTGGCGATGGTGCCGATTGCCCTGAACACGACCACGGCTGATGGCATGCCGCCGTACTACCCGATGGCGCGTGCGATTGCGGGTGGTCTGGCGTTCTCGACGGTGGTGAGTCTGCTGTTCCTGCCGACCATCTATGCGTTGTTGGATGATCTGCGCACGGGCACGGCGCGGTTGGTGCGGCGCGCGCGTGGCTTGCCGCCGGTGGAACATGCGGCTGTTGCAGAGGGTTGATTGCTTGGAGGGCAGGGCGGCTGTAGCTGCTGGGAAATGCGAAGGCAATATCAACAGCTGAAGCAAGAGCTGCCCTCACCCCTACCCCTCTCCCGCATGCGGGAGAGGGGACAGCCAAGGCAAAGGCTGGATCAAAGGCCGAAGCAACAGCCAAAGCTGGCGATCAGGCTTTCGCGCTGCCGAAGCCGACGATGCAGCAGCAAAGGAAAACGCGTGAGAGCTAGCCCCCTCTCCCGCATGCGGGAGAGGGGTAGGGGTGAGGGCGCTTCTGAGCTTTTAAAGCATTTACAGCTTTTAAACCAAAGCTCAAAGCCAAGGCCTCAAAGCCAAAGCCTCAGAGCCAAAGCCTCAAAGCCAAAGCTTCACCCAGCCAACTTTCCATAGACACTGAAGCCGGTAAGCCACAGGCCCAGCATGCTGCCCAGATTGGTCAGCATGAAAGTCAGCACGATGCGGGTGACACGATTCCGGTACCAGCCTTTCACGCTCTGCGCATCATCACGCAGCTGCAGGAAATCCTGATATGTCGGCTTGCGCAGCCGCGTCTCCACCAACGCCGAAAACGCGCCGGTGGGAATGCTCAAACGGAAAGGCTTGAAAGGTGCAACAACAATCGCGGTCAGAATGCTCAGCGGATGGCTGGCGGCAAGCAGTGCGCCAAGGCCAGCCAAGCCGCCGGTGAACATCGCCCAGGTCAGCAGCATGTCGGCACCCATGCCCATGCCGCCCTTCCAGAAGCCAAACCCAATACCACCCAGCACGATCGCCAGAATACCCAGCGTGATCCACGGGATGTTGCGCTTCTTCGGCACCAACTCCAGCTGCTCGCGCAGCGGGCCGGGCGCGTCGGTATCGGTTTCCAGGTAACGCGCCAGACCTGCCAGGTGACCAGCACCAACCACGGCCAGCACGTTGCGCTGCTCGCTGTTGTGCTCCTCGCGCAGGCGCGTTGCCATGTAACGGTCGCGCTCGCCGATGATGGCCTGATACAGCTCCGGGCTTTCGTTGGCGAACTCACCGAAGCTCGACTCCAGCATGTCGCCTTGCTTGAGCTTCTCGATCTCTTCTTCGCCCACATCCTCGGACGAGAACAGGCCCGCACCCAAGCCCATTACCAGCTTCAGCTTGCCGAAGAAGCCCAGGCTCTGCGAGGCGCGGCGGAAGGTGAGGCCGACATCGCGGTCGATCAGGTGCACTGGCAGATCGTTGGCCTTGGCCAGTTCCACCGCGCGCTTGAGTTCGGCGCCGGGTTCGATGCCGAGCTGCTCGGCAAGGCGACGTTGATAGGCGGCCAGGGCGAGGTTGGCGGCAAACAGCGCCACGCGACCCTTGCGGATCACTTCAACAAGGTCCAGCTGGGCAAGTGCATTGGGATTGGTCAGTGCCTGCAGGCGCTGCGGGTCCAGCTCGACCGCGACTGCGTCGTACTGACCGCTGGCGATTGCCTGCTCGACAGCTTGTACGCTGGCGGCGGATACGTGGGCGGTGCCCAGCAAGGTGTAACGCACGCCGTCGCGTTCAACCACGCGCACGGGCTGGCCGGCCAGCAGTTCGCCGCCGGTTTCAATCGAGGAGTCAGTCATTGCTTCATTCATTGGATGGGGCGCTGTCGGCACCTTCGCCGAGTGCGCGTTGCATCTGTACCGTGTCCAGCCAGCGCCCGTGCTTGCGGCCAAGGCCGCGGAACACGCCAACCAGCTCGAAACCGAAACGCTCATGCAACTTGATCGACGCGGTATTGGTCGGTTCGCCGATCACCGCGATCATTTGCCGGAAGCCGCGTGCGGTGCATTCGTCGATCAAGGCCTGCATCAGGGCCTTGCCAACGCCCTGGCCCTGGAAGCGGCCATCAACATAGACCGAGTTCTCAACGGTCCATTGATAGGCTATGCGGGCACGGTAGCTGTTGGCATAGGCGTAACCGGCTACCTCGCCGTCGATGGTGGCAACGAAATAGGGGAAACCGCGTGCGGTGATGTCCTGCATGCGCTGCGCCATTTCGGACGCGGCGGGAACTTCGTACTCGTAGGTGTTGACCAGCTCGCGCACCTCCACCGCGTAGATCGCGGTGATGGCCGGGATGTCAGCGGGTGTGGCGGTGCGCAGCTGCAGGCTCATGTCAGGTCCGGTCAGTCGATGTAGCGCTTGAGCAGGTCGCCGTAGGCATCAATGCGGCGGTCCCGCAGGAACGGCCAGATCCGGCGCACGTGCTCGCTGCGCTGCAGGTCGACGTCGCAGACCAGCAGGGTCGCGTCGGTGCCGGCTTCGGCAATGAATTCGCCCTGCGGGCCCAGCACGTGGCTGTTGCCCCAGAAGTTGATGCCGGACGCGCCCAGCGGCGAGGCTTCATGACCGACACGATTGCAGCTCAGTACCGGCACGCCATTGGCGACGGCATGGCCACGATGGCTAAGCACCCAGGCATCGCGCTGGCGGTTCTTCTCGTCCTGCACGTCGTCCGGGTCCCAGCCGATCGCGGTCGGGTAGAGCAGCAGTTCGGCACCGGCCAGCGCCATCAGGCGGGCGGCTTCCGGATACCACTGGTCCCAGCAGACCAGCACGCCGAGGCGACCCACCGAGGTCTCGATCGGCTTGAAGCCGATGTCGCCGGGGGTAAAGTAGAACTTCTCGTAGAAGCCCGGGTCGTCGGGGATGTGCATCTTGCGGTACTTGCCCAGCAAGCTGCCGTCTTTTTCGAAGACCACGGCGGTGTTGTGGTACAGGCCGGCGGCGCGGCGCTCGAACAGCGAGCCCACGATGACCACGCCATGTTTCCTGGCCAGTGCGCCGAGGTGCTCGGTGCTGGGGCCGGGGATCGGCTCGGCCAGGTCGAATTCGTCCACCGACTCGTGCTGGCAGAAGTACGCGCCGTTGTGCAGTTCCTGCAGCAGCACCAGTTTCGCGCCCTGCGCGGCAGCCTCGGCGACGCGTGCGTCGATCACGGCCAGGTTGGCGGCGGCATCACCGTGGTTTCGCTCCTGCACCAGGGCGACGGTAAGAGGGCTGCGCGAGTTCATGCTGCGATCCTGCGTGGGAAAACGCGCATGTTAACGCGGATGCGGGTTGGCAATGCGGTCTGGGCTGAACGGAGGGGGCTGCGGCGCGCATGCGACTGCCTGCGCTTCTCTCCGGTAGAGCCGAGCCATGCTCGGCTGAACATGTACGTAGCAGATCCGGATTGCACGGTACTGGGCGAAAGGCAGCCGAGCATGGCTCGGCACTACGCTTGCGCCCCTCTCCCGCTTTGCGGGAGAGGGGTTGGGGTGAGGGGCTTTTCGCTTGTAAAGCCTCTGCCGAGCATGGCTCGGCACTACGCTTGCGCCCCTCTCCCGCTTTGCGGGAGAGGGGTTGGGGTGAGGGGGCTTTTCGCTTGTAAAGCCTCTGCCGAGCATGGCTCGGCACTACAGGTGCGGCGTTTAGTTTTTTAGCAGGCCGGCTGGCAGCTGCATGGTGATGCAGTGCAGGCTGCCGTTCTGCCAGATCAGCGAGCGGCAGGGGACCTGCACGATTTCGCGGTCCGGGAAGGCCTGGGCAAGTACATCACGCGCTGCATCATCGGCGGCGTCGCCATAGGCCGGCATCAGCACCGCGCCGTTGACGATCAGGAAGTTGGCATACGACGCTGCCAGGCGGCGGCCTTCGTCGAGCACCGGTTCGGCCCACGGCAACGGGAACAGGCGATAGGGCTTGCCGTCGTTGGTGCGCAGGGCGGCCAACTCTGCACCCATCGCCTGCAGCTCGGCGTAATGCGTGTCCTGCGGATCGTCGCAGTTCTGGTAGACGATGCTGTCAACCGAGGCAAAGCGGGCGAGGGTGTCGATGTGGGCGTCGGTGTCGTCGCCTTCCAGGTAGCCATGGTCCAGCCACAGCACGCGGTCCTGCTGCATCCAGCTGGCCATGTCGGCGCTGAGTGAATCGCGCTCGCGCTCAGGGTGGCGTTCGTGCAGGCACTTCCAGGTGGTCAGCAAGGTGCCGGCACCGTCGGTGTCGATCGCGCCGCCTTCCAGTGCGAACGGAATGCTGCGGACCTGTGCGTTGTTGAACACCTGTGCCTGGTCGAGCACGCCGACCAGTTGGTCATCGAGGCTGGCTTCGAACTTGCCGCCCCAGCCGGTGAAGCGGAAATCCAGCAGCTGGAAGCTGCCGTCGGCGCGCTTGAGGGTAATCGGGCCGGAATCGCGCAGCCACGTATCGTCGTAAGGTGCGGTGACGAACTGTACGCGCTGCATGTCCACGCGGTTCGAGCGCAGGCGCATTTCCGCGTAGGTCTCGATGTCGTCATCGGCCACGCAGATCAGTACCGGCTGGTAGCGGGTGATGGCGCTGACCAGGGCGATGTAGGTTTCCTCAACCTCGGCCAGGCGCTCGGCCCAGTCGGTGTCGGCATTCGGCCAGGCGATCAATACGCCGGACTGGGTTTCCCATTCGGCTGGAAAGCGGAGCGTTTCGTTCATTCTTCTCGGATGCGTTCGGCCCGGTCGGGCGTTGGAGCGGCAGGCCAGGGCCAGCCGCCTGGAAGGAAGTCAGCGGATCGGCGGTTTGGGCCCGATTTCATCCGGGCTGGCCTGGCGGGCGACCACGTCGATCACGCGCTGCTTCTCGAAGTACACGGTGAAGGCCGGATAAACCCAGCGGTTGATGGTCGGCCATTGACGCTTCTGGCCGCCGCGCGGGTCCATGCGTTCGCTGGGTGCACCGAAGCGGGCTTCCACCTCGGCCATGCTCTGGCCACGGGCTGGAATGGCCTGGGCAGGCTTTTCCTGCGCGCGCTCGATCAACAAGGTGTCAGCGTGCACTGCCGGTGCGGTAGCCAGTACGGCGATCAGGCTCAGAATCTTGAATGCGTGCTTCATGGTCACATCTCCCCAGAGGACAGGTTGGGATTACAGCAAAAAATGACGAGGAAAGTGCAGTCCTGCGTCGTTGTTGCTGCATGCACTCAGCAATGCGTCATCGCGGTGCCTGGCCCGGTACGCAAAAAGCCGCCCGGAAAGGCGGCTTTTTGGCGTTGCCTGATCCTTGAGGATCAAGCCCTGGCTTGCGCCAGTTGGCTCAGCGCTGGCGAGCCTTGAAGCGCGGGTTCGACTTGCAGATCACGAAGATCTTGCCGCGACGGCGCACAACTTTGCAATCACGGTGACGGGTCTTCGCCGACTTCAGGGAGGACAGAACTTTCATGACATACCTCGGCGGATACTGGTAAGGAGATCTTAGGAGCGTGGCCGCGGATATGCAGGATAACGCCCGTTCAAGCCCGCCATTCTACCGGGTATTTCCGCGCCAGTTCAAGTGCTTGCGTGCAAATGGGTGCGAGCAGGGCGGCGCGGGGCGTTAGAATAGCCCGATTCTCGTTCCAGACAGGCGTTTAAATGAGCCAGCTGCCTCCCGTTCTCACCATTGATGGCCCGTCCGGGGCTGGCAAGGGTACCGTCAGTCGCATCATTGCCCGTCAGTTGGGCTGGCATTACCTGGACTCCGGCGCGCTGTATCGCGCGGTAGGCGTAGCTGCAAGTTGGGCCGATATCGACACCTCCGACGCCTCGGCGCTGGTGCGCTGCACCTTTGATACCAAGGTGCAGTTCGTGGAGCAGGGCGAGAGCCTGCGGGTACTGGTCAATGGTACCGATGCCACCGATGAGCTGCGCCTGGAGACTACTGGTGCGCTGGCTTCGGCTATCGCCGCCATTCCGGAGGTGCGGGCTGCGCTGAAGGAGCGTCAGCGCGCATTCAGGGTTTTGCCCGGGTTGGTGGCCGATGGTCGCGATATGGGCACCGTCATCTTCCCGGACGCCCCATTCAAGGTTTTCCTGACAGCCAGTGCCGAGGAGCGGGCCGAGCGGCGGCATAAACAGTTGAAAGAAAAAGGGGTTTCGGTTAACTTTGAAGACCTCCTGCGTGAGATCATGGCCCGCGACGCCCGTGATGCACAGCGCGCAGTGGCGCCCCTGAGGCCGGCCGACGACGCCATCCTCATCGACACCAGCGGTATTGGCATCGACGACGTCGTTGCCAAGGTGCTGGGTCTGGTTTCCAAGGAAGCCTGATCCTCGCAGCGTTGAGTGCGATCAGTTGATCGATCGCAGTCGCACCAAAGATGTTGCAACAACCCGCTGCGCAATGGTGCGTGGTGGGCTTTTTCATTCACATTCGGCCGCTGCCATGGGGTCGTCCAACAGGCTGGACAGTACGGGTTTTCGCAACAGATCCGCTGTCCATATGTTCAACTGAGTAAATCTAATGACCGAATCATTTGCAGAACTGTTTGAAGCCAGTCAGGCCAATCTGGCCAAGCTGAAGCCCGGTGCCATCGTTATCGGTACCGTCGTTGAAGTCCGCGGCGACGTGGTCGTGATCAACGCCGGCCTGAAGTCCGAAGGCATCGTGCCGATCGAACAGTTCCGTAACGACGCTGGTGAAATCGATGTGGGCGTGGGCGACCAGGTAAAGGTTGCACTGGACTCGATCGAAAACGGCTTCGGCGAAACCATCCTGTCGCGCGAGAAAGCCAAGCGCGCCATGGTGTGGGACGAGCTGGAAGAAGCGTTGGAGAAGAACGAAACCATCACCGGCCGCATCAGCGGCAAGGTCAAGGGTGGTTTCACCGTGGACATCAAGGATGTCCGCGCATTCCTGCCTGGTTCGCTGGTCGATGTGCGCCCCGTGCGCGACCCGGCCTACCTGGAAGGCAAGGAGCTGGAATTCAAGCTCATCAAGCTGGACCGCAAGCGTAACAACGTGGTCGTGTCGCGTCGTGCAGTTGTCGAGAGCGAGCATTCGGAAGAGCGCGAGCAGCTGATGGACAAGCTGCAGGAAGGCGCAATCCTGAAGGGTGTCGTCAAGAACCTGACCGATTACGGCGCATTCGTGGACCTGGGCGGTATCGACGGCCTGCTGCACATCACCGACATGGCATGGAAGCGCGTGCGCCATCCGTCCGAAGTCGTGAACGTCGGCGACGAGCTGGACGTGCGCGTGCTGAAGTTCGACCGCGAGCGCAACCGCGTTTCGCTGGGCCTGAAGCAGCTGGGCGAGGATCCGTGGGACAACATCGCACGTCGTTACCCGGCCAACAGCCGCGTGTTCGGCAAGGTCTCCAACGTGACCGATTACGGCGCGTTCGTTGAGATCGAGCCGGGCGTGGAAGGCCTGGTGCACGTGTCCGAGATGGATTGGACCAACAAGAACGTCAACCCGTCCAAGGTTGTCCAGGTTGGTGATGAAGTCGAAGTGATGGTGCTGGACGTTGATGAAGAGCGTCGTCGTATCTCGCTGGGCATGAAGCAGGTTGCTGCCAACCCGTGGGAAACCTTCGCCGCCATCTTCAAGAAGGGCGACAAGGTTTCCGGCCAGATCAAGTCGATCACCGATTTCGGTATCTTCATCGGTCTGGACGGCGGCATCGACGGTCTGGTTCACCTGTCGGACATCAGCTGGAACACCACCGGCGAAGACGTGGTTCGCAACTTCAAGAAGGGCGACACCCTGGACGCAGTGGTCCTGGCCGTCGATCCGGAGCGCGAGCGCATCTCGCTGGGCGTCAAGCAGCTTGAGCAGGACCCGTTCGGTCAGTACATGGCTGCCAACCCGAAGGGTTCGAAGGTCGAAGGCGTTGTCAAGGAAGTTGATGCCAAGGGCGCAACCATCGAGCTGGCTGACGGCATCGAAGGCTACGTTTCGGCACGTGACGTCGCCAACGAGCGCGTCGACGACGCGACCCAGTTCCTGAAGGTCGGCGACAAGGTCGAAGCCAAGTTCGTGGGCATGGACCGCAAGGGCCGTACCCTGCAGCTGTCGATCAAGGCCAAGGACGATGCCGAAATGCGCGAAGTGCTGGAGGAATACCAGTCCTCTTCGGCATCCAGCGGCACCACCCAGCTGGGCGCACTGCTGCGTGCACAGCTGAACGGCAACAAGTCCGAGTAATCGGCTTCCTGTTGTAGATTTGACCTGGCGGCCCGGACATCAGTCCGGGCCGTTTCAGGGTAAGACCCTGCCATTGACGAGTACGCAATGACCAAATCCGAATTGATCGAAATCCTCGCGCGCCACCAGGCGCACCTGAAGGCTGATGATGTCGATCTGGCGGTGAAGTCGTTGCTGGAAATGATGGGTGGGGCGCTGTCCTCCGGCGACCGCATCGAGATCCGCGGTTTCGGCAGTTTTTCCCTGCACTACCGTCCGCCGCGCCTGGGCCGTAACCCGAAGACGGGTGAGTCGGTTGCGCTGCCGGGCAAGCATGTTCCGCATTTCAAGCCGGGCAAGGAGCTGCGCGAGCGCGTCAGTTCGGTGGTGCCGCTGGAAAGCGACCCTGCCTGAGTGGTCCTGGCTGGGTGTTGCGCAGCAGATTGACTGCTGCCATTTCTCCCGCTGAACGGTAAGCTACGGGCTCTTGTTACAGGAGTAAGCCGGCGCATGAAGACCGTTCGATTAGTGATTCTGCTGGCGGTGTTGATAGGCGGTCTGGTGATCGGCTCGCTCAACTCGCAGCCCATCGAAATCAGCCTTGCGTTCTGGGTGCTCAAGACCACCTCGGGTATCGCAATCATCGCGTCGCTGTTGCTCGGTGCCCTGGTCGGTGGCGGAATGGTGATGGCGGCGCTGGTGGTGCCGATGTACACCAAGCTGCGTCGCGCCAATAAAGCCGCCGCCCTGACGGCATCAGAGCCTGCTGCGCCTGTCGCGCAGACGCCCTCTCCCTTTGACGGACGCTGAGCAACGATGGCCTTCATCAGTGAGTGGTTCTGGTTTTTCCTGTGCCTGCCGGTTGCCGCGATCGGCGGCTGGGTGATTGGTCGCCGCAGTGGTCAACGCCATAGCGAGAATCAGGTCACCCGTCTTTCCAGTACCTATTTCCGTGGCTTGAACTATCTGCTCAACGAGCAGCCGGACAAGGCCATCGAGTTGTTCCTGCATATTGCAGAGCTGGACAAGGAGACTTTCGAAACCCAGGTTGCGCTGGGGCATCTGTTCCGCCGCCGCGGTGAAGTGGACCGGGCGATCCGCCTGCATCAAGGTCTGGTCAATCGCAACGATCTGAGTGACACGCAGCGCGTGCAGGCATTGCTCGCGCTCGGTGAGGACTATATGAAGTCCGGCCTGCTGGATCGCGCCGAAACCGTATTCACCGAGTTGGCGCAGCTCGACCAACGCGCCCCGCAGGCCTTGAAGCATCTGATCGGGATCTATCAGGCCGAGCGTGATTGGGAAAAAGCCATCGAGAATGCAACCCGCTATGAAGCGGTCACCGATGAGCCGATGGGCAAGCTGATCGGGCAGTTCGAATGCGAACTGGCCGAGCGCTACCGCGCGGCGGGGCGGTTGGACGACGCACGCGCGGCGATCAATCGTGCCAATGTCGCCGATGCGATGAGCGTGCGCGCTGGCATCATCGAAGGCCGCCTGGAGAGCGACTTCGGCAATGACGAAGCGGCCGTGCGCGCGTTTGAGCGGGCGGCACGCAATGATCCGGACTACCTGCCCGAGATCCTGCCGCAGTTGCTGAAGAACTACCGCAATGTGGGTGATCTCGCCGGCGCGCGCGCGTTCCTGGCTGAAATGACCGAACACTACCGCGGCATCGCGCCGGTACTGGCGCTCACCCGATTGATGGAAGAGCAGGAAGGGCCGGCGCCTGCGCGCGCCTATCTGGGGCGCCAGCTCAAGGATCGGCCATCGGTGCGCGGCGAGTCCGCCTTGATCGATCTGACCTTGGCCGAAGGCGCTGATCCGGTGGCCACTTTGCAGGACCTGAAGCACATCACCGATCAATTGCTGGTCCGCAATCCAGCCTATCGCTGCACGCGCTGCGGCTTCGGTGCGCGCACGCACCACTGGCAATGTCCCAGCTGCAAGGAGTGGGGTACGGTCAAACCGCTATTGAACTTCGCGGTGCTCTGAGTGCTGGAACCGCATTACTTGCTGGTGCTGCTGGTACTGGGTACTGCAGCGGCTTTTACCTGGCTGGCGATCCGCTATGCGCGCTGGCAGCAGTTGATCGACCAGCCTGGCGAGCGTCGCAGTCACGTCGTATCGACCCCCCGTGGCGGGGGTGTCGGTATTGTGGTGTCGCAGCTGCTGGCCTGTGTGCTGGGGGCTGTGTGGTTGCCGGAGCATGCACTCGCCCTGCTGGTGTTCGCGCTTGGCCTGTTGATCGTCGCGGGAATCGGCTGGTGGGACGATCACCGTTCGCTGCCCGCATTGCCGCGTTTGTGCGTTCATGTATTGGCCGGGCTGATGCTGGCGGTATTGGTGTGGCTGGGTACTGGTAGCCTGATAAAGGCGGTGTTCTGTCTTGGGCTGACCGTGTCGCTGGTGAACATCTGGAACTTCATGGATGGCATCAATGGCTTGGCCACTACCCAGGCCATCCTGGTCGGGCTTGGCTCGGCATGGATGCTGCCGGCGCCCTATGCGTTGGCCGGCTTGGTGCTGGCAGCTGGCTGTGCGGGATTCCTGCCGTTCAACTTTCCCCGGGCCCGGATTTTCATGGGTGACGTGGGTAGTGGCGCGCTTGGCTATCTGGTGGCTGGTCTGCTGGCGCTTGGGCTGAGTGCTACTGACAGCGCGCCGGTACTGTGGTTGATGCTTCCAGCGGCATTTCTAGCCGATTCGGGCTTCACGCTGTTGTCACGAATGCTGAAAGGCGAGCCTTGGATGCAGCCGCACACCCAGCATCTCTATCAGCGCTTGGTGAAACGTGAATGCAGTCACGCAGCTGTTACGCTTGGGTATTCGATCTTCAGCGTTGTGGGGCTTACACTTGCAGCGCAATTTTCAAGGCTTCCCCTAGGTTGGGGGTGGGCAGGGGGTGTTACCTGGCTGGTTGCTACGGCACTGGCATGGGCCCTTCTGCGTGCTAAGGCACTTAATTAAGGACAGAGTTCTTTATGGCGTCTTGGTTCGAGCGCTTTGTAGGTGGTGGCCCACGCTACGCGGTAATGCTGCACGACCTGGTGATGGTGTGGTTGTGCTGGCAATTACTGCTGATGGCGCGCTTTGCCTTACTGGATGCAGGTCCCGTGCATCCTTGGTTCTCGCTTGACGTTGCTGCAGTCATTGCGATTCAGGCGCTCGCGTTCTGGAAGGTAGGGCTGTACCGCGGTCTGTGGCGATTTGCGTCGGTTGCCGACCTGATCAACATCTTCAAGGCCAGCTTCATCGGGCTGCTGGCGATAGTCATGGTGTTCTCCTACCGCCGTCTGGAAGGCATACCCATTTCTGTATTGGTGGTCTACCCGTTCGCGTTGTCGGCGATGCTGGGTGGCCCTCGTCTGCTTTACCGTGCCTGGAAGGACTACCAGGCGCAGCATTCGGACGCCCGCGCCAGACGCGTGCTGGTGTTAGGGGCCGGCCAGGCCGCCGAATCACTGATCAAGGATCTGCGTCGTTCCGGCGACTATGAGCCGGTGGGCTTGCTGGATGATTCGCCGCATCTGCAGGGTGCTTGGCTGCACGGCGCGGCGATTCTCGGCACCCTGGACGAGGTTGCGGTGGTTGCCAAGGAAACCAGCGCAAAACTCCTGGTCATCGCCATTCCGACGCTTGATGCAGCGGGTATGCAGCGCGTGGTAGCACTTTGTGAGAGCACCGGTTTGCCGTTCCGCACGGTTCCGCGTCTGACCGATATTCTGGAGGGCAGCTCGCTGCCGGGTCAGCTCAAGGAAGTCGCCATCGAAGATCTGCTGGGGCGCAAACCAATCCTGCCGGACTGGGAGCTGCTGCGCAGCTGGCTGCGCGGGCGAACCGTGTTGGTGACTGGCGGTGGTGGCTCCATTGGTTCGGAGCTTTGTCGCCAGTGTGCGCGGCACGGTGTATCCCGCATCGTGGTCCTGGAAATCAGCGAACTTCTGATGATCAATATCCAGGCGGAGCTGAGCAGGAGCTTCCCTGATCTGGAGGTCCATGGCGTGCTGGGCGATTGTGGCGATCCAGCGGTGATCCGCCATGCGCTGCGCAGCTACAACCCCGATACCGTGTTCCATGCTGCGGCTTACAAGCAGGTTCCCCTGCTGGAGGCACAGTTGCGCGAAGCAGTGCGCAACAACACCTTGTCGACCGAATGTGTCGCCACCGCCTGCATTGAGTCGCGGGTAGAGAACTTCGTCTTCATTTCAACCGACAAGGCAGTTGATCCGGCCAATGCATTGGGCGCAACCAAGCGCTACGCCGAGATGATCTGCCAGAGTTTGAATCGGCGCAGCGCCCACACCCGGTTTGTCACTGTCCGCTTCGGCAACGTATTGGGGTCGGTGGGGAGCGTGGTGCCGATGTTCCGTGAGCAGATCCGCAAGGGCGGCCCGATCAGCGTCACGCATCCTGATGTAACGCGCTATTTCATGACGATTCCCGAGGCTTGTCTGCTGATTCTGCAGGCAGCGGCATCGTCTTCACGCGGTGCGATCTACATGCTGGACATGGGTG
The DNA here is from genome assembly GCF_056759895.1 of Stenotrophomonas sp. STEN038. Taxonomy (NCBI): domain Bacteria; kingdom Pseudomonadati; phylum Pseudomonadota; class Gammaproteobacteria; order Lysobacterales; family Lysobacteraceae; genus Stenotrophomonas; species Stenotrophomonas sp. STEN038. Next base: position 17,128 of record NZ_JBRRDW010000036.1, on the reverse strand, counting down.
AGCCTGTCCTCATCCGTCACCTTGCCGAACAGATGATCCGGCTGGCGGGTAAGCAGCCAGGAATCGATGTTCCAATTATCTACACCGGCTTGCGTCCAGGTGAGAAGCTGCACGAGAGGTTGTTCTACGCAGATGAGAACTGCCAGCCGACGGCGCACCCGAAGGTAATGGCGGCCGGGGTGCGTGAGTTCTCTCCCGAGCTGGTCTTGAACAACGTGACGGCCCTCAGGAAAGCTGTTATGGCCTATGACATCGAGGCGATGCGCACTATCCTTGCGACAACCATTCCCGAGTTCATGTCTGCCGAAGATGCGGCGAGACAGGCGGGTACTGCCAACATCGTTCCGTTTCCCACCACCAAAGAAGCTGGAAGAAGTCACTGATGCACGGTCGAATCAAAAAAGCGGTATTCCCCGTTGCCGGGCTTGGAACGCGATTCCTGCCAGCTACAAAAACTGTGCCGAAGGAAATGCTGCCGATCATCGACCGGCCATTGATCCAGTACGCGGTTGACGAGGCGATCGAGGCCGGTTGCGACACCTTGATCTTCATCACCAATCGCTACAAGCATGCAGTCGCCGATTACTTCGACAAGGCCTATGAGCTGGAGCAGAAGCTCGAGCGAGCTGGCAAGCAGGAGCAGTTGGAACTGATTCGCCACGTTCTGCCCAAGGGCGTGCGTGCAGTGTTCGTGACCCAGGCCGAAGCGCTTGGGCTTGGCCATGCCGTGCTGTGTGCCAAGGCGATCGTTGGCGATGAACCGTTCGCGGTGCTGTTGCCGGACGACCTGATCTGGAACCGTGGCGAAGGTGCGCTGAAGCAGATGGCTGACCTGAATCAGGCCAGTGGCGCCAGCGTCATTGCGGTGGAGGACGTGCCGCATGAGAAGACCGGCAGTTACGGCATCGTTGCAACTGACGCATTCGATGGCCGCAAAGGGCATATCACCCAAATCGTCGAGAAGCCGAAGCCGGAAGATGCGCCGAGCGACTTGGCGGTGGTTGGCCGCTATGTACTCAGCCCGAAAATCTTCGAGTTGCTGGAAGCAACCGGCACCGGCGCGGGTGGCGAGATCCAGCTGACCGATGCGATTGCACAGTTGCTCAAGACTGAGCAGGTGGATGCGTATCGCTTCGAAGGCACGCGTTTTGACTGCGGCACGCACCTGGGTCTCGTCGAGGCCACCGTGCGCTTTGCGCTGGAGAACGAGAAGTTGGCTGGACCGGCCCGCGAGATGATGCAGAAGATGTTGGCGGAGTGAATACCGACCAGCATCGTCGGCGCTGATGCTGTTCGTCAGCGTTGTGGGTTTGAAGGGCAGCCGGAAGGCTGCCTTTCTGCTTTTTGGTGATGCTGGGAGTCCATGCGAAGAGCTACCCCTCTCCCCAACCCCTCTCCCGCAGGGGGAGAGGGGGTACAGCTGCAGTTGGCAGGAATGCTGGCGCTCGCAGCGCTTCAAGCCCCTCTCCCCTTGTGCGGGAGAGGGGTTGGGGAGAGGAGGGCTCTTCACGATGAACAAAAGAAGAAGGCGGCCATAAGGCCGCCTTCTTCAATCAGCGCAACAGCAAACCGCTTACAGCGATTCAAAGATGCCCGCAGCGCCCATGCCGGTACCGATACACATGGTCACCATGCCGTACTTCTGCTGGCGACGGCGCAGGCCGTGCAGCAGGGTGGCCGTACGGATCGCACCGGTAGCGCCCAGCGGGTGGCCCAGGGCGATGGCGCCGCCCAGCGGGTTGATCTTGGACGGGTCCAGGCCACAATCGCGGATCACCGCCAGCGACTGTGCGGCGAAGGCTTCATTGAGCTCGATCCAGTCCAGCTGGTCCTGGCTCAGGCCGGCCTGCTTCAGTGCCTTCGGAATCGCCGCGATCGGGCCGATGCCCATCACTTCCGGGCGCACGCCGGCGACCGAGAAGCTGACGAAGCGGGCCAGCGGGGTCAGGCCGTAGTCCTTGATCGCCTGCTCGGAGGCCAGCAGCACTGCGCCGGCACCATCGCTCATCTGCGAGGAGTTGCCTGCCGTCACCGAACCGCCGAACTGACCGTTGCGGAACACCGGGCGCAGCTTGGCCAGGCCTTCGATGGACGAATCCAGACGCGGACCTTCGTCGGTATCGGCCAGCTTGTTGCGGGTGATGATGCGCTTGCCGTCAGCCACGTCAGGCAAGTGCGAAACGATGTCGTAGGGGCTGATCTCGTCCTTGAACTCGCCGTTCTGGATCGCGGCGATGGCTTTCTGGTGCGAGGCCAGGGCGAAAGCGTCCTGTTCTTCACGCGAGACCTTCCATTCCTCGGCGACCTTCTCGGCGGTGATGCCCATGCCGTAGGCGATGGCGACGTGGTCGTTGTCGAACACGCTCGGTGCCATCGCGATCTTGTTGCCCATCATCGGCACCATCGACATCGACTCGGTGCCGCCGGCCAGCATGAGGTCGCTGTTGCCCAGGCGGATCTGGTCAGCGGCCATCGCCACGGCCTGCAGGCCGGACGAGCAGAAGCGGTTCACCGTCTGCGCGGCGATCGTGTTGGGCAGGCCTGCCAGCAGCACGCCGATGCGCGCCACGTTCATGCCTTGCTCGGCTTCAGGCATGGCGCAGCCGATGATGGCGTCGTCGATGCGGTTGACGTCCACGCCCGGGGCCTGTGCGACCACGGAGCGGAGTACGTGGGCGAGCATGTCGTCCGGACGGGTGTTGCGGAACATGCCCTTGGGCGCCTTGCCAACCGGGGTGCGGGTGGCGGCGACGATGTAGGCGTCCTGGATTTGCTTGGTCATTGCAGTGATCTCTTCAATAGGTGTGAGCGTGAGGGCGGGCGAGGGCGGCGCTGGCAGCGCCACCCCGAGGCACGCTCACTCAGTTCCGCAGCGGCTTGCCGGTGGTCAGCATGTGCGCGATGCGGGCCTGGGTCTTTTCCTGCTGGGCCAGCTCGACGAAGTGCTTGCGCTCCAGGGTCAGCAGCCACTCTTCGTCGACCACGCTGTTGCGGTCGACCTTGCCGCCGCACAACACGGTGGCGATGCGCTCGGCGATTTCGTAGTCGTAGGGGCTGATGAAGCGGCCTTCCAGCATGTTGACCAGCATCATCTTGAAGGTGGCAATGCCAACGTCGCCGGCCACGCGGATGCGGCGTGCCGGCATCGGCGGACGGTAGCCGCCTTCGGCCAGCGCGGTGACTTCGGCCTTGGCGATGTGCAGCAGCTCGAAGCTGTTGAACACGACCTTGTCGGTGCCGCGCATCAGGCCCAGTTCCTTGGCGTTGACCGCCGAGTTGGAGACCTTGGCCATGGCAACCGTTTCGAAGGTCTTCTTCAGTTCGGCGAACACGTCGCCGTCCGGGCCAGCTGCCTGCGAGGCGCGCACGGCGATTTCCTTCAAGCCACCACCGGCCGGCAGCAGGCCGACGCCGGCTTCAACCAGGCCGATATAGCTTTCCAGCGCCGCAACCGACTTGGCCGCATGCATCTGGAATTCACAGCCGCCGCCCAAAGCCAGGCCGCGCACCGCGGTGACAACCGGCACGGTGGCGTACTTGATGCGCTGGCTGGTGCGCTGGAAGTTGGCAACCATCGCCTCGAACTCGGCGAACTTGCCAGCCTTCAACGCGCCCAGTGCGCCGGACAGATCGGCACCTGCGGAGAAGGGCTCCTTGTTCTGCCAGATCACCACGCCCTTGAACTGCTTCTCGGACAGGCCGATGGCGTGCTGGATGCCGTCCAACACCTGGTCGGAAACGGTGTTCATCTTGGTCTTGAAGCTGATGACGCCGATGCCGTCGCCGTCGGTCCACAGACGGATGCCGTCGTTCTCGAACACGGTTTTGCCCTGCGCGAACTTCTCGCCCAGCAGTGCGTCCGGGAAGCGCTGGCGCTGGTAGACCGGCAGCGACGAGCGCGGCACCAGTGCGTTCTGCGAAGGGCTGTAGCTGCCTTCGGCGGCGTGCACGCCGTCACGGCCGTCCAGCACCCAGGCCGGCAACGGCGCATTGCTCATGCTCTTGCCGGCGGCGATGTCGTCGGCGATCCACTGCGCCACCTGCTTCCAACCGGCAGCCTGCCAGGTTTCGAACGGGCCCAGCGACCAGCCGTAGCCCCAGCGGATGGCCAGGTCGACGTCGCGCGCGGTTTCGGCGATGTCGGCCAGGTGGTAGGCGCTGTAATGGAACAGGTCGCGGAACGTCGCCCACAGGAACTGCGCGTGCGGGTGCTGGCTTTCGCGCAGCTTGGCGAACTTCTCGGCCGGGTTCTTGATCTTCAGGATCTCGACCACTTCCGGTGCGGCAACGCGATCGGCCGGACGGTAGTCCTGCTTCTCAAGGTCGACGACCATGATGTCCTTGCCAACCTTGCGGAAGATGCCGGCGCCGGTCTTCTGGCCCAATGCACCCTTGCCGATCAGCGCGCCCAGCCATGCCGGCGCGTTGAAGTACTTGTGCCACGGGTCGTCGGGCAGGGTGTCGCCCATGGTCTTGATGACGTGGGCCATGGTGTCCAGGCCGACCACGTCGGAGGTGCGATACGTCGCCGACTTCGGGCGGCCGACCAGCGGGCCGGTCAGGCCGTCCACCTCGTCAAAGCCCAGGCCGAACTGCTGGGTGTGGTGGATGGTCGAGAGGATCGAGAACACGCCGATGCGGTTGCCGATGAAGTTCGGGGTGTCCTTGGCGTAGACCACGCCTTTGCCCAGGTTGGTGGTCAGGAAGGTCTCAAGACCTTCCAGCACCGACTTGTCGGTGGTCTTGGCCGGGATCAGCTCGGCCAGGTGCATGTAGCGCGGCGGGTTGAAGAAATGCACGCCGCTGAAGCGATGGCGCAGTTCTTCCGGCAGCACGTCGGCCAGCTTGTTGATGCCCAGGCCCGAGGTATTGGAAGCCAGTACCGCGTGTTCGTTCACGAACGGCGCGATCTTCTTGTACAGGTCCTGCTTCCAGTCCATCCGTTCAGCGATGGCTTCGATGATCAGGTCGCAGTCGCGCAGCTGCTCCAGGCCGGAGTCGTAATTGGCCGGGGTGATGGCTTCGGCCAGCACCTTGCTGGCCAGCGGGGCCGGGCTCAGCTTGCCGAGGTTGGCAATGGCCTTGAGCACGATGCCGTCGGCAGGACCTTCCTTGGCGGCCAGGTCGAACAGCACGGTGTCGACGCCGGCATTGGTCAGGTGGGCGGCGATCTGCGCACCCATGACGCCTGCGCCAAGTACGGCGGCGCGGCGGACAAGCAGGGAATTGGACATATCGATAAACCTTTGGTCTGCGATGACGGTTGGATCAGGGAACGACGGGGGAGGTCGGATTACGCACGCTGGCGCGGAACCCGGCTTCGGCGAAATGGATCAATTCCTGCGCGGCCTTGCTGCGGTGCTCGGCCTCGCTGATGTTGTGCGGGCGCTTGATCAGCCCGAAGTCGGCCATGGCGTAGGTCAGTGAGCCGGCGAGGAAATCCAGCCGCCAGTACAGCTCTTCCTTGCTCAGGCCCGGGATGCAGGCGTCGATGGCCTTGCCGAACTCGCGCAATACATGGCCGTAGTGATCGGACAGGAACTTGCGCAGGTTGTCGTTCTTCTCCGCATAGGCGCGGGCGATGACGCGGACAAAGGCACCGCCGCTCTGGCGGTCCTGGGCCAATGCCAGGGCGGGCTCGACGAAGGCGGCCAAAACCGCGCGCAGGTCGCCGGGCTGACTGCTGCGCGCCCGCTCCAGCTGGCCCAGGCGGGCGGCGGTCATTTCGTCCATGCGGCGGCGGAACACTTCATTGACCAGGTTGTCCTTGGACCCGAAGTGGTAGTTGACCGCAGCAATGTTTACATCGGCGTGACTGGTTACCTGGCGCAATGAAGTGCCGGCAAAGCCGTACTGGGCAAACAGTTCCTCGGCCGCGCCGAGGATGCGGTCCTTGGTGGAGAAGCTGGCGGGTTTGCCCATGGCTGGCTCAATCAATCAAACGATTGTTTGGATCCTACGCCCGGCTGGTCGTTCAGGTCATGCTGCGCCGCAGCATCATTCATCTGCCGCTGTGCAAACGTCGGGGTCACCCGGTAGAATTAGCCACCGCAATTCAGGCTAAGCCCGCGTCCGCACGCGGGTTTTTTCATGTACCCTCGGGCCGACCGGCCCACTACCGGAGAATTCCCATGGCGCTCGAGCGCACTCTTTCCATCATCAAGCCCGACGCCGTTGCCAAGAACGTGATCGGCGAAATCTACGCCCGCTTCGAAAAGGCCGGCCTGAAGGTCGTGGCCGCGAAGTACAAGCAGCTGTCGCGCCGTGAAGCCGAAGGCTTCTACGCCGTTCACCGCGAGCGCCCGTTCTTCAACGCACTGGTCGAGTTCATGATCTCCGGCCCGGTGATGATCCAGGCCCTGGAAGGCGAGAACGCCGTCCTGGCCCACCGCGACCTGCTGGGCGCCACCAATCCGAAGGACGCAGCGCCGGGCACCATCCGCGCTGACTTCGCTGATTCGATCGACGCCAACGCCGCGCACGGTTCGGATTCGGTCGAGAACGCAGCCAATGAAGTCGCTTACTTCTTTGCTGCCACCGAAGTGGTTTCGCGTTAATCAGAGGTTGAAGTCGTGAACGAGGTCGTACAGACACCCGCCATCCAGCCGTTGCCGAAAACGGCAGCCACCGCTGGCAAGCAGAACCTGCTCGACCTTGATCGCGCGGGCCTGGAAAAGTTCTTCGTCGAAACCCTTGGCGAGCAGAAGTTCCGTGCCCATCAGGTGATGAAGTGGATCCACCATCGCTACGTCACCGATTTCGACCAGATGACCGACCTCGGCAAGTCGCTGCGCGCAAAGCTGCAGCAGCATGCCGAGGTCGTCGTCCCGAACATCGTGTTCGACAAGCCCTCGACCGACGGCACCCACAAGTGGTTGCTGGCGATGGGCGTGGATGGCAAGAACGCCATCGAAACCGTCTATATCCCGGACAAAACCCGCGGCACGCTGTGCGTGTCCTCGCAGGTTGGTTGCGCGCTGAACTGCACGTTCTGCTCAACCGCTACCCAGGGCTTCAATCGCAACCTGAGCACCGCCGAGATCATCGGCCAGGTGTGGATCGCTGCGCGTCACCTGGGCAATGTGCCGCACCAGATGCGCCGTCTCACCAACGTGGTGATGATGGGCATGGGCGAGCCGCTGATGAATTTCGACAACGTCATCCGCGCCATGAGCATCATGCGCGATGACCTGGGCTACGGCCTGGCCAACAAGCGCGTGACCCTGTCCACCTCGGGCCTGGTGCCGCAGATCGATCGTCTCTCGGTGGAGAGCGATGTGTCGCTGGCGGTGTCGCTGCATGCGCCGAACGACGAGCTGCGCGAGACGCTGGTGCCGCTCAACAAGAAATACCCGATTGCCGAGTTGATGGCGTCCTGCGCGCGTTACCTGCGCGGCAACAAGAAGCGCGACTCGGTGACTTTCGAATACACGCTGATGAAGGGCATCAACGACCAGCCTGAGCACGCCCGCCAGCTGGCGCGGCTGATGCGTCAGTTCGACAACGCCGTGCAGGCCAAGGACTCGGGCAAGGTCAATCTGATTCCGTTCAATCCGTTCCCCGGCACGCGCTATGAGCGCTCGGGCGAGGAACAGATCCGCGCCTTCCAGAAGATCCTGCTTGACTCGCAGGTGCTGACGATGGTGCGCCGTACCCGTGGCGACGACATCGACGCCGCCTGTGGCCAGCTCAAGGGCCAGGTGATGGATCGCACCCGTCGCCAAGCTGAGTTCAATCGCCTGCTGCAGGAACAGGATGGCGGTGATGCGGTCGCCTGATCGCTGGCTGCTGCTGTTGGTCCTGCTCTTGCTCAGTGCAGGGTGCGTGCCGGACAAACTCACGATCGACCGCCCGCAGATCATGGCGCCGGACTACAGCGTCAAGCAGGACAAAACCGCGCACAAGCGGATGCGTTACCAGGAGCTTCTGCGCCTTTCTGGTGATCGCCTGGGGCGCGGCCAGCTGGACGAGGCGCTGCAGTTCGCGCGCTCAGCGCAGAAGCTGGAGTCTGGATTGCCTGACGCCTACACCATGCAGGCGGTGATCGAGGGGCAGAAGGGCAACGCCGAGGCGGCAGGTGCGCTTTACCGCAAGGCCGTCGATCTGGCTCCGCAGCAGGGCGATGTGCTCAATAACTACGGGGCCTGGCTGTGTGGCAGTGGTCACCCGGCAGAGGCCTTGGTCTGGTTTGATCGGGCCTTGGCTGATCCGAGCTATGGCGGGCGTGCCGATGCCCTGGCAAATGCTGGCGGCTGCGCACTGGATGCCGGGCAGCGCGAACGTGCCGAGGACAATCTTCGCCAGGCACTGGAATTGGCGCCTGACAATGCCTATGCGCTGGAGGCCATGGCCCGTAATGAAGTGCTGCACGGTCGTTATTTTGAAGCCAGAGCCTTCTACCAGCGGCGTTTGGCGGCTGCGCCGGCCACGGTTTCCGTGTTACAACTTGCCATTCAGATTGAAGAGCGACTCGGCGACAGGACGGCTGCCGGTCGGTTCCAGCAGCGGTTGCGCGAAGAGTTTCCTTCGCCAGCAACCTCGAATCCCCAAGGCTGACGCATTGTGATCAATGATCCGGGTGTAAATGCTTTAGATGGTGTAGTGGGTTGTGGTGAGCAGCTGCGCAGGGCGCGAGAGGCTGCCGGTTTGTCGTTGGATCAGGTTGCCGCCCAGTTGCGCATGCCGCAGCAGGTGGTTGCTGCGCTCGAAGCCGAGCAATGGTCGCGCTTGGGTGCATCGGTATTCGTGCGCGGTCAGTTGCGCAGTTACGCGCGCCTGCTGAAGGTTGATCTGGGCGGCTTGCTGGAACAGGCGCGGATCGCGCCGGTCGAGCCGCCCAAGCTGGTCAGTCATACCCATACCCCGCGGTTGAAGCGTGCGGCCGAAAATATCGGGCGTCGTGCGGTGTATGTGGTGATAACGGCCGTACTGGCGGTGCCTGTCTGGTATGTGATCAGTGGCAATTCCAATAGTGCCCCGCCGAGTACGGCTTCGCTGGATGCGGTACCGGTTCCTGCCGCCGCTGCCGCTGGCCAGTCAGTGGCGCCTGTTCAGGCGCCGGTAGCGGCGCCGGCGCCGGTCGCAGATGCCGGCCCTTACATCGCCTCCATGGCCCCCATGGCGCGTCCGGCTGCTGCTGCCGCCCCGTCGGCGCTGACCCTGAATTTCAAGGGCGACAGCTGGGTGGAAATCTCCGCCCCGGACGGCACAACCGTCGAAAAAGCCCTGATACGCGCTGGCGAGAGTCGTAGCTTCACAGCAGGTCAGGTGGGGCGCATGGTGCTGGGCAATGCGGCCGAGGTCGAGGTTCAGCAGGCGACGGGTAACGTCGACCTGGCGCCGTACAAGCGCGGCAATGTGGCCCGCTTTACGGTATCCTCTGAAGGCTCCGTGGCGCCGGTTTCGCACTGAAACCAGGCGTCGAACAAAACAACAAGGCTCCCCGCCAGGGTGAGCGAGAGTACGCATGGCGATTGACGACCTGCTCGACGAGCACGAACAAAGCGAACGTGTCCGCACGTGGCTGCGCAAGAATGGCGCCGGGATTATCGGCGGAGTAGTTCTCGGCATTGGTGCTATTGCCGGTTGGCAGTGGTGGCAGAAAGAGCAGGTCGGCAAGCTTGCCGATGCCAACGTCCGTTACGAAGCCGTGTCTCGCAGCCTCCAGTCCAAGAATCTGGACGAGGCGGCCAAGGAGGTTGCAGCGCTGGGTGGTAGCAAGGCCAGCATCTATGCTGACCTGGCCTCGCTGGAACTGGCCAAGGCCCAGGTTGAAGCGGGCAAGTATGACGACGCCATCAAGACCTTGCGCGCGCTCAAGACCGAGGGTGAATTCAAGGCCCTGATCGACCAGCGCATTGCACGCCTGCTGATTGAAACCGGCAAACCGCAGGACGCAGCGGCCCTGCTGGGCAAGGCTGACGACAGCGCGGGTCTGGAGATCCGTGCTGACGCCCTGATGGCGCAGAACAAGCGTGATGAAGCGCGCGAGCTGTACACCCAAGCGCTGGCCAAGCTGGACGTGGCTGCACCGCAGCGCCGCTTGCTGGAAACCAAATTGATGGACGCCGGCGGCACCGTGGCTGATCCTGCAGCGGAGAAGAATTGATGAAGTTCAAGCAAGTTGCAGGCATCGCCTTGATGGCAATGGCGTTGACCGGCTGTTCGACGGTCAAGGGTTGGTTTGCGGGCAAGGATGCAGAGGCCAAGAAGGCACTGGAGCCGGCTGAGCTGACCAAGTTCGAGCCGACGGCCAAGGTCAACAAGATCTGGTCGGCAAACGTTGGCAAGGGCGAGGGCCGTATCGGCCTGCGTCAGGCGCCGGTGGTGGCAGATGGTCGCGTATACGCGGCTGCAGTGCAGGGTGGCGTGCATGCGTTGGATCTGCAGACTGGCAAGCAGGTCTGGGAGTACAGCCCGGCCAAGGAAAAGAAGAAGCCCAAGCTGCGCCTTTCCGGTGGTCCGGGTGTTGGCGATGGCCTGGTGGTTATCGGCACGCTGGACGGGCAGGTGATTGCGCTGGACGCGGCCAATGGCAGCGAAAAGTGGAAGTCCAAGGTCACCGGCGAAGTGATTGCCGCGCCGGCCGTTGGCCAGGGCCTGGTGTTCGTGCGCAGCAACGATGGCCGCACCACCGCGCTGGACGCAGCTACCGGCGAACAGCGCTGGTTCAATTCGCAGGAACTGCCGTCCTTGACCGTGCGCGGCAACGCGCCGGTCGTGACCGGCCCAGGCGTGCTGTTCATCGGCAATGACGACGGCACCGTCGCCGCACTGTCGATGCAGGATGGTCGTCCGCTGTGGGAACAGATGGTGGGTACGCCGGAAGGCCGTACCGAACTGGAGCGCATGGCTGACATCGATGGCGCACCGGTGCTGGAAGGCAATACGCTGTTTGTGACCAGCTTCAAGAACGAAACCATGGCCATTGAAGGCCCGACCGGTCGCCCGATGTGGTCGCGTGACCACGGCGGTGGTGGTGGTGTTGCGGTGTCCTCGGGCAATGTCGTGGTCACCGATGGCAAGGGCGTGGTGTACGGGCTGGACAAGACCTCCGGCTCGGCAATGTGGTCACAGCAGGCGCTGGCGCGCCGCTCGCTGACCGGTGCCGCCATCCAGGGTGACTATGCCGTGGTGGGGGACTACAAGGGATATCTGCATTGGCTGCGGTTGAGCGATGGCGAACTGGCAGCGCGTGAGAAGAGCGGTGGTGATGCTCTGCTGGCGCAGCCGGTCGTCGCTGACGGCATCCTGCTGGTGCAGAACGTTGATGGAAAGCTGACCGCATTCCGGTTGGCCCAATAAGGAGTCATAGCGATGCTGCCTTTGGTCGCCCTGGTTGGACGACCGAACGTCGGTAAGTCCACCATTTTCAATCTGTTGACCCGTACGCGCGATGCGCTGGTGCACGACCAGCCGGGTGTTACCCGCGATCGCAATTACGGTGTTTGCCGTCTAGATGAGGACAATCCCTTCCTGATCGTCGATACCGGTGGTATCGCCGGTGAAGAGGAAGGGCTGGCTGGCGCCACTGCGCGCCAAGCCCGTGCCGCCGCCGGTGAGGCGGATCTGATCGTATTTGTTGTTGACGCGCGTGATGGCACGTCGGCCCTGGATGACGAGATCCTGTCTTGGCTGCGCAAGCTTGCGCGGCCTACCCTGCTGTTGATCAACAAGATCGACGGTACGGACGAACATGCCGTTCGTTCGGAGTTTTCCCGTTATGGTTTCAGCGAGATGCTGACTGTCTCCGCCGCGCACCGGCAGGGCATCGATGATCTGGTTGAAGAGATTGTCGGCCGCCTGCCGGAAGAAGGCACGGCCGAGACCTTGGACAACGATCCGAACCGCATCCGCATTGCCTTCGTTGGCCGCCCCAACGTGGGCAAGTCGACGCTGGTGAACCGTATCCTCGGTGAGGAGCGGATGATCGCCTCGGAAGTGCCTGGCACCACCCGCGATTCGATCGCGGTGGATCTGGAGCGCGATGACCAGTTGTACCGTTTGATCGATACCGCCGGTCTGCGCCGCAAGTCGCGCGTGGACGAAGTGGTCGAGAAGTTCAGCGTGGTCAAGACGCTGCGCTCGATCGAGCAGTGCCAGGTGGCGGTGCTGATGCTGGACGCCCATGAAGGCGTGACCGATCAGGACGCCAGCGTGCTGGGTGCAGTGCTGGATGCTGGCCGCGCCCTGGTCATTGCGATCAACAAGTGGGACGGCTTGAGCGAGTACGACAAGCAACAGGCTGAAACCCTGTTGTCGCTGAAGCTGGGCTTCGTGCCGTGGGCCGAGAACGTGCGGATTTCCGCGTTGCATGGTTCGGGCCTGCGCGAGTTGTTCAAGGCGATTCACCGGGCGCATGCCTCGGCGACGCATGAGTTCAGTACGGCCGAGGTCAATAAGGCGCTGGAAGTGGCTTATGAGACCAACCCGCCGCCGAGCATCCGTGGTCACGTTTCCAAGCTGCGTTATGTGCATCCGGGCGGCAGCAATCCACCGACCTTCATCGTGCACGGTACGCGCCTGAAGGAATTGCCGGATTCGTATAAGCGTTACCTGGAGAACTTCTTCCGCAAGCGCTTCAAGCTGGTGGGTACGCCGGTGACCTTCCTGTTCCGTGAGGGTGCCAACCCGTACGAGGGCAAGAAGAACGTGTTGACGGACCGTCAGGTCAAGGCCAAGCGGCGTCTGATGAAGCACGTCAAGGGCAGGAAGTGATTCATGCCAGGGGCGCGGTTCAAGCGTACTGGGTGATGTAGACAAAAGCGGCCGAAAGGCCGCTTTTGTTTTTGGTGTATTGAGTGGGGTAGGGCGTTCGATTCGGCCGACGTTCCCACTAAGTGATTTCGTCATTCCCGCCTGCGCGGGAATGACGAGCTAAAAAATGCCCAAAGCCCAAAGCCCAAAGCCCAAAGCCCAAAGCCCAAAGCCCAAAGCCCAAAGCCGTTCCTCCCTTGGCTCCCGTTTGGCCGATAATCCAGCCATGAGCATTCGCGAACTGACCCCGGAACAGGCCCGTGCCCGCCACGCAGGTGGCGCATTGCTGATCGACGTGCGCGAGGCGCACGAGCGCGCAGGTGGCATGGCCGAAGGCGCAATCGGCATAGCAAAGGCGGAGCTGCTTGCGAGCCCTGCGCAGCACCTGTCAGCCCCCGAACGCGAAATCCTGCTGATCTGCCAGAGCGGCAAGCGCTCGGCCGACGCCGCGCTGGCGCTGCAGGATGCCGGCTACACCGACCTGTCTTCGGTATGTGGTGGCACGGTTGCCTGGCGGACTGCGGGTTTGCCCTTGGTCCAGCCCATGCTGGATGCAGGAGAGCGCGACTTCTACGACCGCTACTCGCGCCATCTGCTGCTGCCGCAGGTGGGCGAAGCTGGCCAGCGCCGTTTGCAACAATCCAGGGTGCTGGTGCTGGGTGCGGGTGGGCTTGGCGCTCCGGCAGCGTTCTATCTCGCCGCAGCGGGGGTTGGCAGGCTGCGCATCGTCGATGACGACGTGGTCGAGCGCAGCAACCTGCAACGGCAGATCGTCCATACCGAAGCGGCCTTGGGCACAGCCAAGGTGTACTCGGCGCGGGACCGCCTGTTGGCCTTGAATCCGCATATCGACGTCGAAGCGGTTGCCGAGCGGGTCACCTCGGCCAATATCGATGTCCTGCTGCAGGACGTGGACGTGGTGCTGGATGGTTCGGACAATTTCCCACTGCGCTACCTGCTGAACGATGCCTGCATCAAGCACGCCAAGCCCTTGGTCTATGCCGCCATCGAGCGCTTCGATGGGCAGGTCAGCGTGTTTGATGCGGGCCGCCAGCGCGGCGTGGCGCCGTGTTACCGCTGCCTGTTCCCTGAGCCGCCGCCGCCTGAATTCGCCCCCAACTGTTCCGAGGCCGGTGTGCTGGGCGTGCTGCCGGGGCTGGCGGGGGTGATGCAGGCGACCGAGGTGTTGAAGCTGCTGCTGGATATCGGCGAACCGTTGACGGGACGTTTGCTGCGTTTTGATGCCCTGCAAATGCGCTTCCGCGAAACCCGCGTGCATGCCGATCCGGCCTGCCCGTTGTGCGCGCCCGGCGTGCCATTCCCCGGCTATATCGATTACGCCGCATTCTGTTCGCATTCCACTTGAGTTGAACAAGCGTAGGGGAATGAGCGGTTCTGCGGGTTTTTTGCTTTATCGTGCGCCTACACGACTACAAGGCGGTGCGGCATGGCGGCGGAATCCTCACAGGAACTGGTAAAGGTAGTTGCCCTGCTTGGCGCTGCGGTGGTGGCTGTGCCCTTGTTCAGGCGGCTTGGGCTGGGCTCGGTGCTGGGCTACTTCGTTGCCGGCTTGGCCATCGGCCCGTTCGGCTTCGGTTGGTTCTCCGATCCGCAGGCCATCCTGCATGTGGCCGAGCTGGGCGTGGTGATGTTCCTGTTCGTGATCGGCCTGGAAATGCGGCCGTCGCACCTATGGAGCCTGCGCGGCGAGATCTTTGGCCTGGGTACGGCGCAGATCGTGACCTGTGCGCTGGTGCTGACCGGCGTCGCCATCCTTTTCGGTTACCGCCCGCAGATAGCCTTCATCGCCGCCGCTGGTTTCGTGTTGACCTCCACCGCGGTGGTGATGCAGTTGCTGGGTGAGCGCGGCGACCTGACCCTGCCATCCGGGCAGAAGATTGTTTCCATTCTGCTGTTCGAGGACCTGCTGATCGTGCCGCTGTTGGCGGTAGTGGCGTGGATGGCACCGGCACAGATCGGCGCGCACGAAGGCTCGCGTTGGACGAGCATCGCCATCGGTGCTGGCGCCATCGTTGGCCTGGTGCTGGTCGGGCGCTACCTGCTCAATCCCTTGTTCCGCATTCTTGCTGCTGCCAAGGCGCGTGAGGTGATGACGGCGGCGGCGTTGTTGGTGGTGTTGGGTGCGGCGCTGTTGATGCAGCTCGGCGGGCTGTCGATGGCGATGGGCGCGTTCCTGGCCGGTGTGCTGCTGTCCGAATCCACCTTCCGCCATCAGATCGAAGCCGATATCGAGCCGTTCCGCGGCATCCTGTTGGGTCTGTTCTTCCTCAGCGTGGGTATGGCGCTGGATCTGTCGGTGGTGGCGGCCAACTGGAAGGTGATCGCGCTGCTGGTGCCGGCGATGATGCTGGCCAAGGCGGTCTGCATCTACGGCGTGGCGCGGGTGATGGGCAGTGATCATCGCCAGGCGCTGGATCGGGGTGTGCTGATGGCACAGGGCGGTGAGTTCGCCTTCGTGCTGTTTGCCGCCGCTGCGACCACTGGTGTGATCGATGCCAAGGTCAACGCCAACCTCACCGCCGTCGTGGTGCTGTCGATGGCGCTGACGCCGCTGTGCATGCTGGTTTACCGGCTGTTGGTGAAGGAAGGGCAGGTTTCCACCGATGACGTGGATGCAGCCGATGGGCTCACTGGTAGCGTGTTGGTGATCGGCTTCGGGCGCTTTGGTCAGGTGTCCAGCCAGTCGCTGTTGGCGCGCGATGTTGACGTGACCATCATCGACAACGATATCGACATGATCCGCAGCGCCACCCGGTTCGGGTTCAAGATCTATTACGGCGATGGCACGCGACTGGATGTGCTGCGCGCGTCCGGTGCTGAAACCGCTCGCGCAATTGCCGTCTGCGTGGATGATCGTGTCGCAGCTGATCGTATCGTGGAGCTGGTGCGGCATGAGTTCCCGCTGGCCAAGTTGCTGGTGCGTTCGTTTGACCGCGAGCATTCGCTGTCGCTGATACACGCGGGGGTGGATTTCCAGATCCGCGAGACCTTCGAGTCGGCGGTGGAGTTTGGTCGCGCAGCACTGATGCAGCTGGGTGTGGATGAAGACGAGGCCGACGTGGTCGCGCGCGAAATCCGCCGCCGTGACGCTGAGCGCTTCGAGCTGGAAATGGCGGGCGGCGGGCTGCAGGCCGACACCGGCCTGATGTATCGCAATACGCCCGGAGCACCGACGCCGACACCGTTCACGACGCCGCGGCGTGAAGCGCGTCCGCTCAATCCTGATGCCATTGCCGGGGCAGGGGAGCCCGCTGCTGCCGATTCAGCTGGAGCGTCAGGGTCATGACAAGGTGTGGCGCTGACCGGAATCAGGGACAATAGCTGCCCCCGTGTTCACCGCCATACCCCATGACAGTCCTCGCCGACGCCTCCCTGCAGACCTCCCGCATCCTTGATGGCCGCCGTATCGCCGAGGAACTGCTCGACGATTTGAAGGTGCGCGTCGACGCCCGCCTGGCCGCTGGCGGTACCCGTCCCGGTCTGGCGGTGGTGCTGGTGGGCGGCGACCCGGCGTCCTCGGTGTACGTGCGCAATAAACGCCGCGCGGCAGAGAAGGTAGGCATTGAAGCCTTCGACTACGACCTGCCGGAAGGCACCAGTGAGGCGCAGTTGCTGGATCTGATCGATCAGCTCAATGCTGATCCCAAGATCCACGGCATCCTGATCCAGCTGCCGCTGCCGGGCATCCCCGATGCCAACCGCCTGATCCAGCGCATCGACCCGCGCAAGGACGTGGACGGCTTCCACCCGCAGAATGTCGGTCATCTGGTGCTGCGCGAGTTCGGCCTGCGCCCGTGCACGCCGCGTGGCATCACCACGCTGCTCGGTCATACCGACCAGCCGGTACGCGGCCGCAACGCCACTATCGTCGGGGTCAGCAACCATGTCGGCCGGCCGATGGGCTTGGAACTGTTGATCGCCGGTTGCACGGTGACCAGCTGCCACAAGTTCACCCCCAAGGACGTGCTGGAACAGGCTGTGCGCAACGCTGACATCCTGGTCGTGGCGGTGGGTATTCCGCAGCTGATTCCAGGTGAATGGGTGAAGCCGGGCGCGGTGGTGATCGACGTTGGCATCAACCGTCTGGAAGATGGCCGGCTGGTTGGCGATGTCGGCTTTGAGGCAGCAGCGCAGCGGGCCAGCTGGATCACCCCGGTACCGGGTGGCGTTGGCCCGATGACGGTGGCCACGCTGATGCAGAACACGATCGAAGCGGCCGAGGCCAGCGCTGAAGGTTTGTCGTTCTGAGGCCCGGTAGTGCCGAGCCATGCTCGGCAGAGGCTCTCCCCGTACAGCATCAGTTTGTGCCGAGCCATGCTCGGCAGAGGCTTTCCCGGTAATGCCCTTGCCG